>NZ_JBHXKA010000009.1:29476-111585 GCF_042722885.1 Streptomyces sp. NPDC058401 | reverse complement strand
GAGCTAAGGCCGGCCCTTCGGGCCGGGGTCCTGCGCTGCGCTGCGGACCTACTCCCGGTTCCGCTTCGCTCCATCGGGAGCGGGTCCGCTTCGCGGACCTCAGGACTTCCGCGCTCCGCGCGGGAGGTGACCCCGTTTCACGGGGTACGGGCCTTCGGCCCGTTGGGTGTCCGCTTCGCTCCCACCCTTAAGCCTTCCGGCTTCGCCTCCAGGACCACAGCCCGCTTCGCGGGCGGCTGGCAGCAGTTGCGGTGATCCGGTCTATCAGGCGGTAGGCGATGTCGTGACCGTATCAGTCGGCCAAGTCGACCGCGCTCATCCGCTCCGGAGGTTGAGGTATTGGTTCGGCCCCGTAAGCCAGAAGGATCACCGTGAGCCGACTGTCGATCGGGGTCCCTGACTGGAGTGCCGAGTCCCCTTCCAAGTCAATGGCATGCTCCAGCAGAGTCATGCCGCAGCACACCTCGTTGACGTCGGCACCTTCGTCGAGGAGTCGGGTCAGCTCGGCATAGTCGCTGGACTCGACCGCTTGGTGCGCGGGCGTCCAAGGATTCTCGACCACTGGCGTGCTCCTTCGCTTCCCGCTGCTCGTCGGTCATGTACTCGGACGCCGACCCTAGCATGATGCAGCATGTATCATTGGAGAAATAGCACCACACCATCCAGGTCCATCGAGTGAGGTTTCTCGGATGCCTGTCTATGAATACCATCCGGATGAATTGGCGCGGATCTCTGTGGTCCGACAGGCCCACGGACTCGTCCTGGGCGAGGTGAAGGAACAGTGGCAGGCCGCCTGCGACCGCGAGGAACTCGCACTCGCCGGACCCCAGGAACCGCGCAAGCCGACCGGGCTGGACATCGCTTCGTGCCAGCGCATCGAATGGGCCCGCATCGTAGCGGTCATGGCGGAGCAGCAGATGTCCGTGTACTCCCCGAAGGAAGACCGGCGAGTGGCCCGCCGGGAAGAGCAGCGCCTACAGCGTATGGCTACAGAGGCGGCCTGGGCCGAACAGTCCGGCGGCAGCCTGCCGGTCGAGGTGCTGCGCCACCGCGTCTACCGGATCACAGCCCGGCCCATTGCCGCTTCGGCAGGTGACCAGCCCTTGGTCCGGCACGTCTTCGCCTCCTCGGGCGGTGCGGCGGTCGAATACGCCCAGGCGATGTTCAGCCGGCCCGGCAGCACATTCCAGGACACCGAATACCGGATCACTTCCATCGAGCAGGTCCTTCCCGCACCGGGAGAATTCCTTTGATCCAGCTGCGTGAACACCAGGTCGACCAGAAGTCGAGTTTCCGTCAGTGGGTGGGATTCCCTGCAAGGTCATCTGTGCCCCCGCAGGGGACCCGGGGCACCATCGTGTCAGCGACCGGCTCAGGAAAGACGATCACTGCCGCCGCCTGCGCGCTGGAGAGCTTCGCGGAAGGCCGGATCCTCGTCACCGTGCCGACCCTGGACCTGCTCGCGCAGACCGCCCAGGCATGGCGCCTGGTGGGCCACCGGGCCCCGATGGTCGCGGTGTGCTCGCTGGAGAACGACGCGGTCTTGAACGAGCTGGGCGTGCGCACCACCACCAACCCCATCCAGCTCGCCCTGTGGGCCGGCTCCGGGCCGGTCGTCGTGTTCGCCACGTACGCCTCCCTGGTGGACCGCGAAGACCTCGACGCACCCGAGGGCCAGCGGAAGACACGCGGGCCGCTGGAGGCCGCCCTGGCGGGCGGAGAGCGCCTGTACGGGCAGCAGATGGCGGGCTTCGACCTCGCCATCGTGGATGAGGCACACGGAACCGCCGGTGATCTCGGACGTCCGTGGGCGGCCATCCACGACAACGCCCGTATCCCGGCCGACTACCGGCTCTACCTCACCGCCACCCCGCGCATCCTCGCCGCGGCCAACCCCCAGCGGGGCCCCGGCGGCCAGGAGACGGAGATCGCCTCGATGGCAGACGACCCGGAGGGCACGTACGGCGCGTGGCTCGCAGAGCTCGGGCTCTCGGAGGCAATCGAGCGGGAGATCCTCGCCGGGTTCGAGATCGACGTCCTGGAGATCCGCGACCCCTCCCCCGTCCTCGGCGAGTCCGAGGAAGCACGGCGCGGCCGGCGCCTGGCGCTCCTGCAGACCGCACTTCTGGAGCACGCCGCGGCGCACAACCTGCGCACCGTCATGACCTTCCACCAGAAGGTCGAAGAAGCCCGCGCCTTCGCGGACAAGCTCCCCGAGACCGCCGCCGAGCTGTACATGAACGACACGACCGACGCCGACCTCGCCGCCGCCAGCAAGCTGCCGAAATCCTCGATCGAGGCGGAGTTCTACGAGCTGGAGGCCGGCCGCCACGTACCCCCAGACCGCATCTGGTCCACCTGGCTGTGCGGCGACCACCTCGTCACCGAGCGGCGCGAAGTACTGCGCCAGTTCGCCAACGGCATCAACGCGTCCGGACACCGGGTCCACCGCGCCTTCCTCGCCTCCGTACGCGTCCTCGGCGAAGGCGTCGACATCACCGGCGAGCGCGGCGTCGAAGCCGTCTGCTTCGCCGACACCCGCGGCTCCCAAGTCGAGATCGTCCAGAACATCGGCCGGGCACTCCGGCTCAACAAGGACGGCTCCACCAAGGTCGCCAGGATCATCGTGCCGGTCTTCCTCGAGGCCGGGGAAGACCCCGAGGACATGGTCGCCTCAACGAGTTTCCGCCCCCTGGTCGCCGTCCTCCAGGGCCTGCGCTCCCATGACGCCCACCTGGTTGAGCAACTCGCCTCCCGCGCCCTCACCAGCGGCAAGCGCAAGACCCACATCCAGCGCGACAAGGACGGCCAGATCATCGGGGCCGGCAGCGAAGGAGACGGTGAGGACCAGGAGGACGGCGCCGACGCCGCGGCCGAGTCGGCCCTGCTCCACTTCTCCAGCCCACGCGACCCCGCCACGATCGCCGCGTTCCTGCGCACCCGCGTCTACCGGCCGGAGTCCCTGGTGTGGCTGGAGGGCTACCAGGCCCTCATCCGGTGGCGTGCCGAGAAGGAGATCACCGGCGTCCACGCCGTCCCGTACGACGTAGAGGTCGAGGTCGGCGTCACCAAGGCTTTCCCGCTCGGGCGATGGGTGCACCAGCAGCGCAAAGCCCTGCGGGCCGGCGAACTGGAGAACCGGCGCAAGACCCTGCTCGACGCCCCGGAGGCCGGCATGGTCTGGGAGCCGGGCGAAGAGGCTTGGGAGGCCAAGCTCGCCGCACTCCGCTCCTACCGGCGGGCCACCGGGCACCTCGCTCCCCGGCAGGACGCCACCTGGGGCGAAGGCGCGGAGGAAGGCGGGCAGCTCGCGATCGGGCAGTTCATCGCCAACCTCCGACGCACCGGCGCCAAGAACGGCCTCGGGAAGAACGAGGACACCGCCACAACCCGGGCCGCGCAGCTCGCCGCGATCGACAAGGACTGGAACTGCCCCTGGCCCCTGGACTGGCAGCGGCACTACCGCGTCCTGGCGGACCTGGTCGACGCCGACGGCGTCCTGCCCAACATCGCGCCGGGCGTCGTCTTCGACGGCGACGACGTCGGCAAGTGGCTCCAGCAGCAGAAGCAGCCGGCCACCTGGGCACGGCTCCTGCCCGAGCAGCAGGAACGACTGACCAAGCTCGGCGTACAGCCCGACCAGGCGCCCACTCCGGCCCCCGCAGCAAGTAGCGGGGCGACGGGGCCGAGCAAGGCGCAGCAGGCATTCCAGCGGGGCCTGGCAGCCCTCACACAGTGGGTAGAACGGGAAGGCGCCCACCGGCCGGTCCCCAGGGCCCACAGCGAGGAGATCATCGTCGACGGCGAGGCGGAACCGGTGGTCGTGAAGCTCGGCGTGTGGGTCTCCAACACCAAGAGCCGGCGCGACAAGCTCACCGCCGACCAGCTCGCCGCCCTCACGCAGCTGGGCGTCGACTGGGCGTGACCGATGCACCGGTGCGCGAAGAGCGCACTGGTGCATCACTTCGCGACGGTCAGGGCTGTATCAACTTCCCGGCCGCCGCCTCGGTCAGACGCCCATGGCCTGGGACGTCACGAGCTACGAGGGAGGGAAATCGATGACGGTCTTCTACCGCCTGCACTGGGCGGACTGCCCGCCGTTCACGGCCGACAATGCCTGGTCTGCCCTGTGGGGCAGCACTCGCAGCACAGACGGCTCCCGTATGGAGTGCTTCACCTGCGACGGCACCGGCCGACTAGACGATGCGCCCCCGTTCTTCTCGGCCGACTGCGGGCCGCCCGTCCGGCGGCCCTCCGCTTCGCCGGGCCCCGCCCGCACCCCGGGCGGCAGCGGCGCGAGGTCCTGGGACACCCTTCCGTCCCGGCTGTGATTCACGTCACTGACGGCGGATCGGTGCAGCACTCGGCCCCGTTTCGCCGTCATGGGGGTAGTGATCGGGACGGGACGAGGAGAGGAGGTCGGCGGGTGAGGTTTCGCAGGAGCGGTCCGGGTATCGAATTCACGGAGTTCGTCGCACAGCGGTCGGGAGCGTTGTTCCGCGCCGCGTATGCGCTGACCGGTGACGTGCACGTGGCCGAGGATCTGGTGCAGGAGGCGCTGGAGCGGGCGTGCCGACAGTGGCGGAAGGTCGCGGTGGCGGACTCGCCGGAGGCGTACGTGCGCAAAGTGCTGGTCAACCTGGCCAACGACCGCTGGCGGCGGCTGTCGCGCCGGGGCGAGCGCCCCGGGCTGTCGGGGGTGCCCGAGACGGCCGACCCCCGGGACCGGTTCGGGCAGGTGGATGTGCGCGCGGAACTGATCGAGGCACTGTTCGGGCTGCCGATGGGCATGCGCAGCGTGGTGGTCCTGTACTACCTGCACGATCTGGACGTCCGGCAGGTCGCCGACGTCCTGGACATCTCTTCGAGTGCGGTGAGGTCCCAGCTCGCCCGCGGCCTGGCCAAGCTGCGCGATTCCGTATCGGGCGCCCAGGCGCCGCACACGCCGTCGGCCGCTTTTGGAGGTACGAAGTGAGGAACACGTCGTCCGGACCGGCCCCGTTCGAGCCGGGCCTCGAAGCCGAGCTGCGTGCCGCGGTGGCCTCCTTCGTCGACGGGCCGACGGCGCCGGTCATCGACGCGGCCGCGATCGAGCGAGCCGTCAGCCGCAGCCGCACCCGCCGGGCGCTCCTCGGCACCGCTGCGGCGTGCTGCGTCCTGGCGTGCACCACGGTGGGGTTCTTCTCGCTGAAGCCCGTGCCGCCCGCGCCCGGCGCCTCCCCGTCCCTGTCCGCACCGGCGAACGGGGCGTGCACCCCGCTCGCCACCGGCACCCCCAAGAGCGGAAGCGCCGATGCGACTCCGACACAGGAGCAGGAACAGACCGCGGGAGCGGGCATCGCGCTGCCGGACCTGGCCGGCATGCCGGTCGAACAGGCCGGAAGCCTGCTGCGCGGACTCGGACTGAGCTGCACGATCATGCGGCACACGGACTGGAACGCTCCCGCCGGGCAGGTGATCAGCAGTCAGCCCCGGGGCGGCGCAAAACCGGTGGCACCGGGCTCGTCCGTCCTCCTGCTGGTCTCGACGGGCAAACCCGGCGGGACCTGAGCGACCGGGCCCTTCGGCCCGCGCACCGGCCGAGTGACCCAGGGGCCGGTGCCGGGCAGTCCGTCGACCGCGGCGCACCGGCTGGACGCCCGCCCCTCCGGGCCGCTGCTGGACTTTTCCGAGGGGCGCGTGCGGGGAGGGGAGTGGGGGGGGAGGGCTCCTGCCCGTGGGGCAGCACGCGCTCGGAGGCGAGCCGGTACATCACCCGCCTCAACGTGACTTTCAACGGGGCATACCCGTTCACGATCGGGCCCCAGTAGCGGCGCGCGTCCTCGGACACCACCACCGCCTCCGGAGCCGGAGCAGGGGCAGGGGCAGCCGGAGCCGCAGGTGCGGGCGCGGGCGCCGAGCCGGGCCCGGGTGCGGGTGCTTTCGCCGAAGCCGGCGGCGGCGCCCACGGATCGTGGGCCTCGGCCGTGCGCGCGGCCGGAACCTCACCCGGCCCCGGCGCCGCGGCAGCGGCGGGCGCGGGCGCAGCAGCGGGTGCCGGTGCGGGTGCGGCGGCGCGCGCGGGTGCGGCGGTGAGGACGGCGGCGACCGCCTGGTCGACGCCGACCCCGGCTGCGTGGGCGTCGGCCAGGAGGCGGGTCACGTCGACGCCCTGATTGTGGAGGTGGTCCACGGCGGCGGCAATGTCGGGCCAGGCCGGGGAAGCGAGGATCGCGTCACGGACCATCCCCTCGGGCAGCGTCGCCCGGAGCTGGTCGGCCCACCGGTCGGTGCCCACGGCCTTGATGGTCGCCGAGTTCGCCTCGACGGCCCGCTGGACCGTCGTGGCAACCGTGCCGAGCTGGGGCAGGAAGACGCCCATGTCGACGCCGGCCCGCTGGAGCAGGACGAGCTGGCGGGCCATCTGCGGCCAGTCCTCCCCCGACATCAGGTCGCCGAGCACGCCCGCGTGAAGGACCGGGCGCAGCTGTGCCTCGGCCCAGCCCGGGGCGAGGGCGGCGGTGTCCTCGCCGAGTTCGTCCTCCTTGCCCTGCCGGGCCTTCTGCGCGACGCGGCGGACGGCGAAGCGCATCACGAGGCCTATGCCGCGGTCCGTCGTCCAGGCCAACTCATCCCAATGACACCAGCCTCACCGTGCATCAAGCTGTCTTCACTCATCGCGCACGCTGGCCTGACCAGCACAAACCAAGAACCACCATGCCAGGACAGCCCCTGCGGCCGCACGGACAACCCAACGCGGCGTAGCACCTCAAGTCCACGCCCCGTCACGAACTGGGCGGCCATCGCCCGGATCAGGGCATCTCCCAGTCCTCCTGGTAGAAGCTGGGCTCGCTGATGCAGGTATCACCGGTCCGGGCGGTACCGATGGACAGCTGGACGTCGGACGGGGCCACGGCGCCGGTGGAGGAGAACCTCAGCCAGGCATCCGGGGTGTCCTCGGCGTACTGGATGATCGCGGCGTCCAGTGCGGTCGGCGGGATGCCGGTAAGCGGGATCCCCCAGTAGTGGAGCTGAGGCCCGGTCCGCCCGTGGACGGTGACGCCGCCGAGCCGGGGCGCCGGCCCTCCGTAGTGGGCGCTGACCCCGGCCCCCGGAAAATGATCCGTCCTCAGGTCCCACACGCCGGACCTCTTCCAGAACCAGAACGGGAACGCGCCTTCCCGGTGGGCAGGCTGCTCGCCCAGGACGGCGGCGACCTCGTGCGGGCTCATCCCGAAGATGAGCGGCCCGACCTGCTGCATCGGCGTCCACTCCCACCGCGCCCGCTCCCCGTCAGGCGCTACCGGCCACACGCCGGGGCTGCGGGACGGGATCATGCTGTCGACGTCACGCCAATGAATCACCGGCGCGCACTCGTAAGGGTCCTTGGCGATACCCGGCCCGCACAGCAGCACCGACGTCACGAGCCCGTCCCTGCGCGTACCGTCCGGGCCGTAGTCAGCCTCCGTGCCCATCGACACCCCCACACCGCAACCTCCGGGTCACCGCTGAAGTTCACCCGGACCTCCACGCCCTGCTCGCGGGCGAGGCGGTGAATGTCCTCCCGTACCCGGGACGGCACCCGGTCGACCAACTCGACGTCGTCGACCCGTACGAGCGGGCCGCGAAGGGCATCCACCGCGACCGCTGCCAGCAGCCCGTCAGGACCGTGGATGAACGTCGTCCCCTCCCACTCGCCCCGATACCGCGTCCAGAACCCGCCGCTACCCGACCCCCGCTGATCGCTGGCCTCCGGGAAGACAAGCGCGTCCTCCACCTCGCTCCGGCTCATCCCGAACCGAACCGGCCCCACACCCACCAGCGGATCCAACACCCACCGCGGCCGCTCCTGCAGCTCCCTACGCCCCCACGTCACCCCGACACCCTCCACACACCCTGTCCACGGGCACCGTCCACCCGTCGATCATGGAAGGACCCTACGAGCCTCCTCTGACACACCGGCCACACCGAACGCTTAAGGACCGCGCCCGCCAGCCGGGCATCGACCGCAGCCCGAGGGCGGAGCCGAGTGTTACCCGGCTTCCGGCCCGCCGCAACTGCAGTACCCACGCCGACCGCCGAGGACCTCATCCGCCCCCGGCGCCGGTGCCGCTGGGTTTCTAGCCGCGCGCAGACCTCAGAAGCTGGCCGAAGGACCTCTCCTCGAAGAGCCATCCGTACCGGGCCCCGGTGATCTGGGTGTTGTTGATGACGACCGTGGGCGTGCCGGGCCCGCGGGGGTCATCGCCGCCGGCCGCCTCGTACGTCTTCTCCGATGCGACGACGAAGTCGTTGTACTTCATCGTCGCGACGGCAGAGTCGAAGGCCTCGCTACGCAGACCGGTGACCTGGTCAGCCAAAGCCAGAAGAGAGTTGTTGGTGTACCCACCCGCGCGCTCGCTCTTTGCCATGTTCTCCATCAGCACCGTGTGGTACTCGGTGAACAGGCCGGCCTCCAGCGCTGCGCGCAGGGCGTTGACCGCCTTCTTCGATCCGTCACCACCCACGCGGTCGTCCCTGAAGGACGCGAAGGTGTACTCGGTCTTGGCTTCGCGGCGCAGCGTCATCGCGCGGAGCGCCGGCGCTCCGGTCGCCTCGAACTCGTCCACGACAGGGCAGCGCGGGTCCTCGTACAGCCGGACCGTGGTGGCCGCCGCCAGGTCGCCCACCACGATCGTGGTGCCGTCCGCGGCCAGCGTCTCCGGGAGCTCCCCGACTGCCGCGTACGGCACCGGGCGCGGTGCGCTTGTGCCCGTGGACTGCGCTGTCTGCGCGCAGCCGGCCGTCATGGCGACGGCGATGGCGGCCACCGCCGACGCGGCGGCCAGCCCTCGTATGCTTCTCACCTGCTGGTTCCCTCCCCTTGAGGGTGCAGACTCTAGGCGCTGAAGGTCACAGGTCGCACAGCGGTTTCGTACTACGGCACGGCGAACCTGAACAGCGGGGACCCTGGCGGCGGCCCGGTGGGTGATCACCCGGTGTCAGATGCTGCTGGCAGGATCGGCGCTGTGAACGATATTCGTACTACCCCGCCGCGGCCCCTCGATGTGGCTTCGGTGTTCCCCCGCTTGGCCCCGCTCGCGCGCACGGTGACGCGTCTGCATCCCCGTCCCGGCTCTCCGTCGGCATACGAGAGTTCGATCGGCGGGCCTCTTCTGTGGCCTGTCAGTCAGCCGTGGCTGTATTGCGACAAGTGGCACGAGGGCCCGGTCTCTCCCCTCGTGCCGCTGGCCCAGCTGTACGTGCGCGACGTGCCCCAGCTACGGCCGCCCGGACGGACAGACCTGCTTCAGGTGCTGTGGTGTCCGTCCGAGCACCCGCCGGAGCACAAGCCTCCGACCGAACTGTTCTGGCGAACTGCCGCCGACGTCACCCACGTCCTCGCCTCACCGCCCAAACCGTCCGGGACGCAGTACGGCTACATACCGGAGCCGTGCGTACTCGCACCAGAACAGATCATCGAGTACCCCAACTTTCTGGAACTGGACGAGGAACTGCAGCAGCAGCTGAACGACTGGAGCGTGTGGCAGGCGGCCAGCGTCGCGATCGACGACTTCTACGAGACCGCTCCGAAGGACTTCTACTCCAACGAACTCGCCGAAGCCCCCGGCTGGAAGGTCGGTGGCTGGGCACCGTGGGGACTCACCGATCCCATCGCCCGGTTCTGCATCAACTGCGGCACCGCGATGACCCCGCTGCTGACCATCGCCTCGGACGAATGCCGCGACTACAGAAGAAGCTGGGGCCCGAACGAAGACCAGCACATCCCCGAGTTCGACACCGACAACGTGTCGAACCCGCCAGACATCCAGGTCTCCGGCGGGAACCACCTCCAGCTCTACATCTGCTCGACGTGCTACACACACACCGACCTGATCCAGTGAACGGACTTGGCCTCGGCCACGGCATCCGAGGCAACCTTGGCCGCATTGGTCGCCGCATCTGCGTGAAAGGTCGCCTTGTCGGCTGCGTCCGCAGCCGCGCCTGAGTGCGCTGCAGCGTTCGCGGCTGCCGTAGCAGCGTTCTCGGCATGAGTCGCGGCGCCCTTGGCAGCGCCGCGGGACTCACGAGCAGCAGCTGATCCACGTGCGAGGGCCTCGGCCTTGTTGGCGGCCCTAAGTGGCCTCCTGCGCGTGCCGCTTAGCTGACGCTGCAGCGGCTCCTCGGGAGCCGGGCAGAAGGTCAACGGGACCGGGCGGGGCCCGGCCGGTCCGGACCGGGCGGCGTTCGCGGTGCCACCAGGCCAACGTGCCGACGGTGCCAGGCCACGACCCGCTGCCCGCGTACGCGAAGGAGCCGTACGGTCGGCTCCCGAGGCGGGGCGCCCGCCTCCGCGGCGGCCCCTCGCGCAGCAGCAGCCCGACGTCGGCCGCCGACTTCGCCTGCGCCCGATGCTCCTTCGCCTCGTGCCACAGCCGGGCGGCCTCCACCACCTCCGCCAGCGCGAGCAGCAGCGACAGGACCACCGCGGCGCCGCCGCCGCGTGCGGTTCGCGGGGCGCGCTCCCACGCCCACGCGGAGGCCCGCCACCCCGTGGGCGCCTGCCCCGTCAGCGCCCGCTCTCCCCGGGTGCCCGGCCGGCCTGCTCGAAGGCCTCCGTCGCCGCCTCCAGACGTGTCCGGACGAGGGCGGGGGCGTTGACGGCGGCGGCGACCAGGAGGTCGCCGAGCGCGGCCACGTCCCCGCCGCCCTCGGCCGGCCCGGCTCGCCGCCGCCTCCCGGATACGGGCCTGGGCCCGCGCCCACTCCTGCGCCCCCACCAACCCACCACGGCAACACGAAGCGACGACCACCCCGGGGTGAACCTGAACGCCCCGTAGCTCCCTCATGGCCGATCCCGCGCCAGGGGATGAGCCGGCGGCTTCCCGGCGTGAACCCACCGGCGAAAAGCGGCGCTCCACGTGCACGGCCGGTGTACTCCGCGGCTCCCAGCCGTCCGGCTGTTCACGTGGTTGGGGGCGGTCACTCGCCGATGTACCGGCAGTGCACCGCCGGGGCCGGCATCCAGGTGGCCGGGTCCTGATCGGACTTCTGCCGGTTCGAGCGCGCGGTGACCCCGACCGTGACGTCGGAGCCGAGGTCGTTGGCGTACCGGTGGCGCCGCTCCGTCGTCCAGCAGTCGCTGCCGCAGTTGTGGAGTTCTCCGGGCGCAACCAGTCGGCCTTCAAGGCGCAACTCGCCTTCGCGCTGGCGTCCTACGAGGTCAACGGAACCCCTGGCGGCCCCGCGGCGCGCCATCTCCCTCGACTCTGATGGGGCTATGACGAGCCGCGGCGATGTCTGAAGATCGCCGTTTGTCATGCCGGGTGGTGGGACAGGTCCGTTCAGCGTGGTCTTTCGCCGCGCCGAACCGAGGGAGTGGCGCTGTGGGTCAGTACGACACGGATGGTGAGCGGACCAGTGAGCTGGTGACGGTTCTGTCGTTTCAGGCGCAGACCGAGGCGGTGTACAACGCGCAGGCGCCGTACGACGAGCTGGACCGGATCGCCTCCGGGGAGCTGCGGCCGGACGAGCTCCAGGACGAAGAGGGGAACTGGCTGACGCCCGAGCAGATACGGGACAAGCAGAGCAAGGCCCGGGAGGAACGGGACGCGCTGCGCTGGCAGCAGCTCACGGGCGCGGGGCTGGCGGCGACCATGCCGGTCAGGATCTCGCGTGAGGGGATGACCTACGAGCGGCGGGCCGGGTACTGGCACCGCTGGACCGAGGCGGCCCGGGAGGGCAACACCCGGCACCTGTCGAACTGGATCAACGCCTCCGAGTACCTGGTCCCGGGCCAGGGGGTGGTCGAGGAGGGAGTCGGCCTCGTCGTCCTGGCCCGCTGGGAGTACGGCCCCGGTGACGTGAGCGACACCGTCACCTACCCGGTGGTCTTCGAGCCCGGCCAGACCGTGCAGAGCGTCGTCATCGACCGCATCCAGCCCGACCGGCCGGCCACCCTGCGCCTGGACCTACGCGACCCGTACTGGACAGGGAAAGACGGCGGGCAGCGCTTCATGATGGGCATCGAAGGACCCACCAGCAACGGCGCCCTCACCGACGGCTTCGTCCACCGCTCCGCCGTCTACACCACCGACCAACTCCCCGCCGTCCCCGCCTGACCACCCATCGGCCGCGCGACGCCAAGCAGGCACCGCCCGAACGGGGGCTCTATCGCCGGGCATGGCCCGCAGAAGGGTGGCTCGGCGTCGTGCAAGGGCCAGCAGAGGCTGCTCGTCGCCCTCGCCCTCGCCGCGATTCCTCCGCGGGACGAGGCGAGGCGGGCAGGGCTAGGGCGAGGGCATTGTGGGTGTGCCCGGCCGTGTGCTGCGTCGGGATGAGAGCAATGGAGGCCGGGCGGTCGACAACCCGTCCGGCCTCCGCTTCAGACGCTGCTTGGGTCAGCAGCTGGTGGTGGTGTCTCCGGTGTCTGTGGTGCAGGTGTCGGTGCCGAGGCCGCCGTTGGCGGTGTCGCCGCCGGCGCCGTCCTGGACGTTGATGGTGTCGTTGCCGAGGTTGCCGCTCATGGTGTCGGTGCCGGAGGTGTCTACGAGGGTGTCGTTGCCGTTCTGGCCGTCGAGGTCGTCGTTGCCGGGGCCGCCGTAGATATGGTCGTCGCCGTTGTCGAAGAGGTACAGCAGCGATCCGAGGAGGGTTTCTCCGTAGTTGGTGTCGTTGCCGTTCTCGCCGTAGAGGTAGTCGGCGCCGTTGCCGCCGCCCATGATGTCGTCGCCGTCACCGCCGTAGAGGGTGTCGTCGCTGTTGCCGCCGTCGACGGTGTCGTTGCCGGACCCGGCGTAGATCAGGTCGTTGTTGTTGCCGCCGTTGATGTCGTCGGTTCCGGAGCCGCCGTAGATGGTGTCGGTGCCGTTGCCGCCGTTGATGGTGTCGTTGCCGCCCAGGCCGCAGATCACGTCGTTGCCGTTGCCGCCGGTCAGCGTGTCGTTGCCGCTCGTGCCGGTGATCGTGCAGCCGTGCCCGTTGTTGACCGTCGTGTTCTGTACAGCGGTGTTGTTGCCCGGCGTGGTGTCACCGACGGCGGAGGTGGTGGTGCCCGTCGCGGTCAGCGTCCCGCTGGCCTGCGGCTCGACGACCACGGTGATCGTCGCGGAGGCGGCGTTGGCCAGCGTCCCGATCGTGCAGTTCACGGTCGGCGCGCTGATCGTGCACGAGCCCTGCGAACTGGTCGCGGACACGATGGACCGTGCGACGCCGGACAGCGTCAGCGCCGAGGTGGTCGAGGTGGCGCTCGCGGAGCCGTTGTTGGTGACGCTCTGGGTGTAGGTGACCGTGTCACCGAGCGCGACCGGGTCGGCGGAGTCGGCGACGGTGGTCGCCAGGTCGGCGTTGGGCGCCAGGAAGGTGAACTGGTCCGCGCTACTGGTCGCGCTCGTCCCGGACGGGGTGGTGACCTGCACGTCGACAGTGCCCGCGGCGTGCGCGGGTGAGGTGACGGTGCACGAGGTCGCGGTGCAGGACAGGCCGGTACCGGGGTTACCGGGCCCGAAGGTGACGGCGGTGGCGCCGGTCAGGTCGGTGCCGGTGACCGTGACGACGGTGCCGCCAGCAGTCGGCCCGGAAGTGGGGCTGATCGCGGACACGGCCGGCGCGGGGGTCAGGTACGTGTACTGGTCTGCGGCCGTCAGGGTGCTGGTGCCGCCCGGTGTGGTGACCTGGATGTCGACGGTTCCTGCCGCGTGCGCGGGCGCCGTGACGGTGCAGGACGTCGCCGAGCAGGTCACGCCGGTGGCAGGGGTGCCGCCGAAGGTGACGGCGGTCGCACCGTTCAGGTCGGTGCCGGCGATCGTCACCGTGGTGCCACCGACCGTGGGCCCGCTGTTCGGGGTGACGCTGGTGACCTCGGGTGCGGGGATGGTGTGCAGGGACAGGAAGCGGGCACTGCTCACGCCCGTCGCGGCGGTGGTGGCGGTGTTGGTGGTGGTGTCGATGGCGTAGATGGTGGCGGGCGGGGTGCCGCTCGGGTTGACCTGGCCGACGACGTATGCGGTGGTGCCGGTGGAGTTGACCTTGACGTCCTGGGTGTTTCCGAGACCTGAGACGAAGGTGGTGACGGTGTCGGTGGCGGTGTCGATCACGAAGACGCCCGCGTTGCTGGGGCTGCCGCCGTACAGGGTGGCGCCATTCGGGGTGATCGCCAGGCTGGTGACGTTGCCGGCGGGGATGGTGGCCACGATGGTGTTGGTGGCGGTGTCGATCTTGGTGATGGTCGAGCCGCCGCCGGTGGCGACGTAGGCGAAGGTGCCGGCCGGGTTGACGACGACGTCGAAGGCGGAGGCCGGCAGGGCCACGACCTCGGTCACCGTGGCGCTGGCCAGGTCGATGACGGTGAGAGCGTTGGGCCCGAAGCCGACGGTGTATGCGGTGGTGCCGGCCGGGTTGAGAGCGATGCCCAGGACGACGTTCCCCGCCGGGACCGTCGCGGTGACGGTGTTGGTCGCGGTGTCGATGAACACCACGGTGTGGTTCTGGGAGTCGGTGACGTAGAGCGTGGCCCCCGTCGGGTTCAGCGCGAGCGCGGAGGGACCCCCGGCGAGCGGGATCGTCGCGGTGACCGTGTTCGTCGCCGTGTCAATGACCGCGACGCCGTTCGGGAAGTAGGTCGCGGCGTACGCGGTGGTGCCGGCCGGGTTGACCAGGACGTCCTGGGTGTAGCCGCCGACCGGGATCGAGGCGGTGGTCGCGCCGGTGGTGGTGTCGACGACCGAGACGGCCTGGCCTATCTGGTCGGTGACGTAGGCGGTGGTGTGACCGGGCTGCACCGCGTGCGCGGCGGGGGCGGCCAGGGCGATCAGCCCGGCCACGGCCAGGGCGCCGCTCGCGACCAGCGCGGTGAATCTGCGGCGTAATCGGGAGGGCTTGGGGCGTGCGGGGATGGTCGAAGACATTGGGGTCTTCCCCTCTTTGGGTATCCGCGTCACGGCGGTGGGGATCGGAGATCCCCGCGGACCACGGTGATGCGGTCGCGCACGACACCGGCCGCATGCCCGCGGACGCGGGCACGGCAATCGGGGGTCGCATATTGGGACGCCGAGCAGTAAGCGGCAGGGGCCGGGCCCTCGCGGTCTGCCCGTTTGGTCAGTGGTAAGCGAACCGGCCGCTGTCGCTGACCGGGGTACTTGCCCGACGTCCGGGCGGCACGGCCGCGGTGCAGGTGGTCGCGGTGCTGGAGGTGACCGGCACGGTGCGGGCCGGAGGCCGAAGCTCATGCGCCGGGTGGGGGTGTGTCAGCAGTGGACGAGGAGGGTGGTGACGGCGGTGCACTGGATGGAGGCGGTGTCGTTGGCCGGGTTCGGGTCCAGGGGGCTGGACGCGGTGCGGGTGGTGGTGATGGTGAAGTGCCCGAGGGTCAGCAGTGCGAGATACGCCGTGAAGGGGACGCTGACGCGCTGCCCGGGTGCCAGGCTGGCCTGGGTGCAGGTGACCTTGTTCGCGGGGTCGTCGAAGGCGCAGTTCGCCGGGAGGCCCGTGACGTGGCTGGTGTGGGCGGGCAGTTGGGTGGTGGTGACCACGCCGGTGGCGGTCGCGGGTCCGTTGTTGGTGGTCGTGGCGGTGACGATGAACTGCTTGAACAGCAGCGCGTCGCTGCCGTGGACGGCGACTGCCACATCGGCCTGGGGGGTGTCGCGGACGATGGTGATCGTCGGCCCGGTCACCGGCGCGTCCAACGCGCTGCCGCCCATGAACTGGCTGTAGACGGTCACCAGGGTGAAGGTTCCGGCCGGGGCGTCGTCGTTGATCCGCAGGGACAGCGTCCGTCCGGCGGTGGCGCCGGTGAACACGAGTTCATCGGCGGCCGTGAGCGGAGCATTGTAGTAGGTGCCCTCGTTGGTACAGGGCCGCATCGCTGGGTCGGTGCACGACACCAGCGTGGTGAACGCGGGCAGGGCGCCGAGTGCGGAGTCGGCAGCGACGACGATGGACGTTTCGGCGACGAAGTCGACTTCGGAGGTGCCGGTCAGGGCGATGTCCAGGGTGTCGCCGGGGCGGACGGTGGTGGCCGAGACCGAGGTCACCGCGGTCGAGGCGTAGGCCGAGGCGGGCAGGGCCAGGGTGAGGCGGGCCACGAGGGCGGCCGGGCGCGGCCGGCGGACAGCACGGTAGTCGTTTCGGGGTGCAAGACGATCCCCCTCAAGGGCTCGGGACGGCGGGAAGCCCGCAGTATCCGCGCGAGATGCCGACGGACCGGTCCGCCGTTGCGCTGTGGTGCACGGGCGGAGTGAAGAAGAGAGGTCACGAGCGGGACTCCGTCCCGCTGACCCGCGCACACGACGGCGACAGGAGCGCGTACGCGGCGGAGCCGACCGGACCGGTGGGCGACCGGTGGGTCCGGGGCTGGGGAGGAGCCTTCCACGACATAAGGGGGCGTCCTTGCCTTCCGGGGTGGACGCGCCGTCGCGGGCCGGGCCCGGGCGGGCCCTGCATCCTCACCGGCACGGTTCCACCGAACGCGGCGGGGTCTCCATGGCGTCGGCTCCCTGGAAGGCGACCCTGCGTGTCCACGCTGACACGGCATGTACATCGTCCGCGCCCGAACTGGTGAACCAGCCAAGCCCCCCTGGCGCATTGGCCACAAAACACCGTTCCGAACGGAGAGAACCAGACCAGCCGGCTCCCGTAATCCGCGCGGTCTCCGGGCCGCGCGACCGCGTATCCAACCAGCGCGCCGTCGTCGTCACACCGCTCGCGCACCCGAAGACCACAGTCGCGCAGCCGCTCCAGACGGGGCCGGAGTGGCCGTCCCGCCAGGCGCGCGCCGAGCAGCCAGCTTCCTCGGTAAGGGGCGCCGCGCCGTTCGCTCGGTCGGGGGCGTTTTGCGGCCAATGCGCGCGAGTGGTTGGCCGGTTCGCATGTTCTGGCACGGGCGATGTGCGGGGCGTGCCAGCGTGGGCACGGAGGGTTGCCCCGTGTCGCGTTGATGGCGCTGTGGCCCCGCCGAGTTCGGATACGACCGCGCCGGCAGGGATGCAAGGGGCCGTCTGGGCCCCGACCGCGTTGGCGCGTCTTCCCCCGGAAGGAATGACGACCCCTATGCCGTCAACGGCTCCTCCCCGCCCGCGTCCCACTCCGTTGCTGCGCCGCATCGCGGCCCTGACCGGCACTGGAGCACTGCTGGCCTTCGGCCTGGTGGCCGTCGCGGCCCCGGCGCACGCCGACGGGGTGTGCGGGGCCCCGGTGGCGACCGGGCCGACCACCACCATCACCTGCACGGCCGGTGGCACCGGCAGCATCACCGTCCCCGACAACGTCACCAGCTCCACCGTCACCCTCGACGGAGCCGGCGGCGGCACCTCCAACGACGGCACCCCCGGCGGCAAGGGCGCCCACCTGGTGGCCACCGTCCCTGTCGCCCCGGGACAGACGTACAACGTCGCCGTCGGTCTGCGCGGCAACAATGCCGCCGCCAACCCCCAGTTCGGCATCTCCGGGGGTGGTGGTGGCCTGGTCGCGGTGACCACCGACACCAATGCCCCGCTGCTGACCGCCGGGTCCGGCGGCGGCGCGGGCGGCCCGGGCCGCGGCACCCCCGCCTTCCCGGGCTCGCCGGGCGGTGACAGCGGCAGCCCCGGCGCCGACGGCACCGGCCAGGCCACCGTCGCCGAGCCGGGAACCGGCGGCGGCGCGGGCACCTCCACGGGCGGCGGGGCTGGGGGCACCGGAGGCGCCGGGACGACCAACAACGGTGGGAACGGCGCCCCCGGAGCGTTCCCCAACGGGTCCGGCGGCACCGGCAGCCAGACCCTCCCGGCCCTGGCGGGCAGCGGAGGTCGCGGCGGTGCCGGATACGGAGGCGGGGGACGCGGCGGCGGGGGCGGGCGCAACCTGACCACCGGCGGCGCGGGCGGCGGCGGGGGCGGCGGATCGAGCCTGACCGCCGGCACCGGCGTCACCCTGACCGACGGCGTGAACACCGGTGACGGCCTGATCGTGTTCACCTTCACCCAGAACACACCCACCATCACCTCCGTCACCCCCAACAGCGGGCCGACCACGGGCGGCACCGCGGTGACCATCACCGGCACCGACCTGACCGGCGCGACCACCCTCGACTTCGGCGGCGTCCCCGCCGCCGGCGTGTCCTGCGCGGCCACCTCCTGCACCGCCACCGCGCCCGCGCACGCGGCGGGAGTCGTCCACGTGCGCGTCACCACGCCGGGCGGCACCAGCCCGGTCGCTGCCGCCGACCAGTACACCTACCTCGTGCCCGCACCCGTGGTGACGTCCGTCAGCCCCAGCAGCGGACCGGCCACCGGCGGCACCGTCGTCACGGTCACCGGCACCGACCTGACCGGCGCGAGCACGATCGTCTTCGGCGGCACTGCCGCCGCCGGCGTCACGTGCACGGCCACCTCCTGCACCGCCACCGCACCCGCCCACGCCGCGGGAGTCGTCCACGTGCAGGTCACCACCCCCGGCGGCACCAGCGCCATCAACGCCGCCGACCAGTACACGTACACGGCTGCGGACATCGACGTGAACCTGACCGCCCAGCCGCACCTGGGGATCCTGGTTCCCTACCTGAGCTACACCCTGAGCGCCCACAACACCGGCCCGAGCTCCGTCACCTCGGCCACCCTTACCGCGACCCTGCCGGCCGGCGCCACGGCGACGAACCTGTCGGCCGGCTGCACCGCAGCGGGCACCACGGTCAGCTGCACCTACGGGGCCATCGCCAACGGTGCGAGCGCCGACAAGACGTTCCGGATCCCGCTGCACCTGCTGACCCTGGGCCAGGTCACCGTCACCGGGGACCGGACCGCATCCGCGCCCGCCGACCCCAACACGGCCAACGACACCGCATCGGCCACCTGCACCGCGATCTCCATCGTCCTGGTCACCTGCCCCTGACCGACACCCACCGTGCCCGGCCGCCCGCCCCAAGGGATCCGGCGGCCGAGCACGGATCACGCGACGACACCGCGAACTCCGGCAACGCCCCGGCGCCGGACACCACGACCCACACGATTCCTGTGACGGTCCCGGCCGGGGGCGCCGATCGTCCGGCACTGCGTGCCGAGGGTGAACACGGAAGGCGGACCGGCGCGGCCTCGCCGGGCCTCCCGACGGCACAGTGCGACCGGTCCACCCACCCGGGGCGGCCGGGAAGAGAACCCGAAGGAGCTCCGCCATGCACCTGCCCCTGACTGCCACACGCCGCGCCCCGCGCCGGACGCCGATGATCGCCGCGCTCCTGCTGGCCTGTGCCGCCGTGCTCGGCCCCGGCCAAGCGGTGGCGCACGCGGACCCCGTCTCCGTCACCTGCACGGGGAGTTCGGCGATCACCTACTCCCCGGGCCTGACGTTCACGCCCCGGACGTCGACGTACGCCGAGTCCGACGCGTACAGCTCCTGTCTGTCGTCCGACCCGACGCTGACCTCCGGCAGCGCGTCGGCCTCCTACACCTCCTCGTTCTCCTGCCTGGGCCCGCTGAGCGTGTCCTCGGACTCCCACTACACGGTCCACTGGAACAACGGGCACTCCAGCACCTTCGACCTGGACTACACCGACACGATCGTCGCCGGGGTCGAAAACGTCACCGCGATCGGCACCGTCACCTCCGGCGACTTCACCGGCGCGAGCGCCACCTTCGTCTGGCTCTACACCGCGCCCAGCCCCCTCGCCTGCCTCACCACCACCGGCTTGACCAACCAGACCGGCACCGTCACGGTCACCATCCTGGGCACCTGACCACACCCCCCGATCCCGGCCGGCCCGCTCCCGGGTCCGCCGGGGGCGGCTTGACCGAAGGAGTACGCGTGAAGCGCCTGTTCACCCTGCTGACCGCACCGCTGATCACCGCCGCTCTCCTGCTCTGCGGCGTCACGCCCGCCACCGCGGCCGGCCTCGACGGCACCTGCACGGCCACCATCAACCTAGGGTTCACCCCGCCCGTGACCGGCGTCCTGCTGCCAAGCCCGGCACCGGTCACCCACGGCACCGGCAACGGCACCATCACCACCTGCGTCATACCCGGCGGTGGCGCCACCACAGGCACCTTCACCTACGACCTCACCGGCAACCTGACCTGCGTCACCGCCCAGAACATCACCGGCACCTTCGACATCACCTGGGCCGACACCACCACCAGCCACGCCACCGTCACCGGCCTCATCCCCGGCGCGGGCGGGGCACTGGCCCTGGCGGCGACCATCACCAGCGGACGGTTCACCGGCGACCAGATCACCGTCGCCAACGTCCGCGACCCCGCAGCCCTGCTCACCTGCCTGCTGTCGGGCCTGTCCAGCGCCACCGGCATCACCAGCCTGACCTTCACCTCCCCGTAGAACCGGCCCCGGTGCAACGCCGGGGCCGGAACTCCGGTTTCTCTCCTCCCTACAGCAGCTCGCTGACGGTGCAGCGGGCGTACCCGCTGCGCTCGGCGACCTCGACGGCTCCCATCCCGCGGCACGCGCCGGCGGGATCGCCGCCCGCAGGCTCTTCGCGGCGCCGGCCCCGCAGCCGTCGAGGCGGCCCACTCCGACTCCTCCGCCCTTCACCAACGCCCGGCACCAGCCGCCACCAGGACCGAGCGAAACGGCTGCTCCCCATATCGCTCCGCCCGGACCTCTACTGCCAAAACCCGGCCGGATCCTGCCCGAGGGCCTCCTCGGTACCGCCCAGACGGGAGCGCGTGCACGATCGTGTCCAATCTTCACTCCAATGGACGCCCCCGCGAGTGAAAGGTGGATCTTGGGTGGATTCGGGTCGCCGGACTGCGCTTCGCTGATGCCGGTCCCGGATCCGGGACCGGCGCTGGCAGAAGAGAGAGACCCGTGAACGTGGGAACGATCATGCGTGGCAAGAAGCAGACCGTCGCATCGCTGGGAGCGGCGATGGTGCTGCTGTGCGCTTCGCCCGCCTCGGCGGCGGTGACGTTCACCGAGTACGCCGTGCCCAACGGCGCGGTCGCCATCACCAAGGGCCCGGACGGCAACCTCTGGTACACGATTCCGGGCTCGGGGAAGATCGGCAAGGTGACCACGGCGGGTGCGGTCACCGAGTACCAGGTGCCCACCTCCAACGCGGGCCTGACCGACATCGCCGCCGGCTCGGACGGCAATGTCTGGTTCAGCGAGGACACCGGGCACAAGATCGGGAAGATCACCCCCGCCGGGGCCATCACCGAGTACACGGTGCCGACCGCGCCGAACTCGCCTGAGGTCAATCGCATCACCGCCGGTCCGGACGGCAACGTCTGGTTCATCGACGCCAGCAACTACAAGATCGGGAAGATCACCCCCGAAGGGGCGATCACCCAGTACCCGATCTCCTACTACCCGATGGACATCACCGCCGGCGCGGACGGCAACCTGTGGTGGCTCGCCCCCAACAACGCCGGCGTCATGAAGACCACCACCGCCGGGGTCACCACCAAGTACACCCCGGCCAACATCACCTGGCAGTCCTACATGACGGGAATCACCGCCGGCCCCGACGGCAACGTCTGGTTCACCGCCTACGGCGCCAACAAGGTCGGCAAGGTCACCCCCGCCGGAGCCATCACCCAGTACAACGTCGGCGGACCCGCCGAAATCGCGGCCGGGCCCGACGGCAACGTGTGGGTCACCAAGAGCGGCAACAAGATCGCCAAGATCACCCCCGCCGGGGCCGCCACCGACTACCCCGCGCCCACCGCCGGCGCCAACCCCGAACGCCTCACCACCGGCCCCGACAACAAGCTGTGGGTCACCTACTCCGGCGTCAACAAGATCGCCGCCGTCACCACCAGCTGACCACGCCCACCGCGCGCCGGGTCCTCCGGGAGCCAGGCGGACCGGTACCGGGCAACACCGGTCCCGGTCTGCCCGGGGCGTGGCCGTACGTCGGTGCGGAGGAGGCGGTCAGGCCGGGTTGATGTTCTCGGCCTGGGGGCCCTTCTGACCCTGGGTGACGTCGAACGTCACAGTCTGGCCTTCCAGGAGCTCGCGGTAGCCCGAGGAGTTGATCGCGGAGTAGTGGGCGAAGACGTCCGGGCCGCCACCGTCCTGGGCGATGAAGCCGAAGCCCTTCTCAGCGTTGAACCACTTCACAGTTCCCGTAGCCATATCCATGCCTTCCAGTCGACGAAACGCCTCCCGCGCGGTGCGGAAGGCGGAGGTGATCGCCCTGGTTCCTGCGGCACTGCACAGCAAAACGCCCACGCCGAGGCGTGGGCAAAGGGAACTTCCGAACCACGACAGCTGACCAAACGCTACACGCGAACAACACCCTGTCACCAGGGAAAACGACCGGGACGCCAAAGACTTAGGGGGCCCGGGGCCCGCCGGTGTGCGGCGGGCGCGGGACGGTCTCAGGCCGCTGCCGCGGGCTTCGCCGAACCAGCCGCTTGGCGGTGTCCGGCGTTGATCCGCTGGGCTTCTTCGAGCTGGTCCTCAAGGATGACGATACGGCAGGCGGCCTCGACCGGGGTCCCGTGGTCGACGAGTTCCCGGGCTCGGGCGGCGATGCGCAGCTGGTAGCGGGAGTAACGGCGGTGACCGCCGGCGGAGCGCAGCGGGGTGATCAGGCCGGCGTCCCCGATGGCGCGGAGGAAGCCCTGGGTGGTGCCGAGCATCTCGGCGGCCCGGCCCATCGTGTAAGCGGGGAAGTCGTCGTCATCGAGACGGCCGAACGAGTTATCTGCGGTCATCGCACCTCTTTCTGGAAGACAGAGGGGCCCTGGTGCCTATGGCACCAGAGCCCCGAAGGAACTGACTACACCATCTACCGGCCCTGGAACTGCGCCGGCCTTCTGTATCCGCCGACCCGACTGGAAGGCTGTCGGGAGTGCGGGGATCGCGGTTGCTTGACCGGAGACCACCTCACAAACGATGTCCTGCGGTACCCGGACTCAGAATTCCGCCCGGGCGATCCTGATGGCGCCCAATCCCTCCGTTCATCCCTCGGATGATCAACTACCTACCACTGGGTAATGCTGGTACTGCTCCACTCAACTGCTGGTAATGCGAACTGCTTGTACCGCGCGCGGCCTGACCGAGCACCACGCCTTCGGCAGCCAGCCCCGTCGCCTGTCCTGCGTCTGCTCTGGCTTAGAACCCCACTGCCGGACTTCCCGGTGCGCGCGTCCGCAGCCGACGCCTTCACCGAGGTGCTGCTCACTGACTTCACTGCTGGGTACTGCTTCTACCGCGGGTACTGCGTACTGCACTTACGGGTACTGCCACCTGCGTTAACCACCGCGGTACCGCTCGTGGCGGCCCCTGATCACTGCGGGCCACCCGGTCCGGCCGTCAGTCCCGTCGCCGTACTGGAACTGCTCTGGCTTCGACACTCCACGACCGCACCGTCCTGCGTCCTGCAACTGCGGGTAGTGCGTGTACTGCTGCCCGGCAGTACATCTCTGCCAGGCCCTGCTGTCTTCCTGCGGTTACGAGAGAAACCATAACCACACCACCACCCAATGTCTACTCCAGTCAGGACAGATTTTCGTTCGCTCGACGGAGAGATAATCGACCACGGGCAGCGTTGGAGTCCGCTGTCGGAACGCGACAGCCATCGCCGGGTTGATATGCGCAGGCCAGGGCAGAAGCGCCACGCAACCGGGGCAGGGGATCAGAGATCAGGTGACGTGGTGGACACGATGCGCGTCACCGTGGGACCCGTCTGCTCCGCGGCCTCCGTCGCAGTCGCACGGGAGAGCACTCGGCGCTTCCTCGGAGAGCTCCTGCCGGCCGTCGCAGGCGAAGTCAGGGATGTGGTGGTCCTGGTCGTCTCCGAGCTCGTCACCAACGCCCTGCGCCACGGCGGCGGTGCCGCGACGCTGGACCTGACCGCGCACCCTGACAGCATCGAGGTCGCCGTCCACGACCACAGCTCGCAGGCACCGCGGATGCGTACCCCCGACCTCGTCGACGGCACCGGCGGATTCGGCTGGCACATGGTCAACAGCCTCGCCCACCGCGTTGCCGTCGCGCCCGCCCCCGAAGGCGGCAAGACCATCACCGCCCTCCTCCCCCGCACATAGCCACAGCCCGCCGACGGGTACCCGCCGCAAAGCAGTCGGCAACCGTTCCAGGTCGTGCCCGGCCTGCGCTCGCGCACGACCTGGAGCGGTGCCCATGAACGTGGGCGTTCGTGCGGTCAGCCGCGTCGGCGGTCTCCCGGGCGCGGCAGCAGGAACGAGGTCGCGAAGGCCAGGGCCAGGAGGCCGACCCCGCTCCACAGCGTGCTCGTCATGGTGGCGGTGTAGGCGCCCGGGGACGTGCCACGGCCGAGGGAGGAGAAGAAGACGGTGCCGAGTGCTGCGGTGCCGAACGCGCCGCCGAGTTGCTGGACGGCGGTCAGGGTGCCGGAGGCCGTGCCGGTCTCCTCGGGGTCGACGGCGGAGAGCACGGTGTCGAAGAACGGGCCCATCACCAGGCCCATGCCCAGACCCGCGATGAGCAGGGCGGGGGTGAGGGACCAGATGGTGAGCGTGGTTCCGGCGAGGTGCAGGGTGAGCACGAGGAGGCCCAGGCCCAGCGCCATGACGGCCACCCCGGCCTGGATGACCTTGCGGCCGAGGCGTTCGACGACGCCGTGCTTCTCGGCGATCTGGATGACGGCGAAGCCCAGGATCATGCCGAGGGACCAGGGCAGGCTGCCGAGGCCCGCGTGGAGCGGCGAGTAGCCGAGCCCGGCCTGCAGGAACAGGCTGAGGACCAGCGAGAAGCCGGTCAGTGCGGCGAAGATGACCGCGCCCACGACCAGGCCGCCGGAGAAGGCCCGCTTGCGGAACAGGGCGGGCATCACCAGCGGATCCCCGCCCGCACTGGCCTTGCGGACCTCGTAGCGGCCGAAGAGGGCGAAGAGGGCCAGGCCGCCCGCGATGGAGGCGAACGTCCATGCGGGCCAGCCCAGTTCACGACCCTGAACCAGAGGGAAGATCACGAGGAGCGCGGCCGCAGAGGCCAGTACGACGCCTACCAGGTCGAGGCGGGGCGGGACCGCGTGGCGCGACTCCGGGAGGAACTTCCAGCCGCCGATCAGAGCGAGGAGACCCAGCGGCAGGTTGACGGCGAAGATCGTGCGCCAGCCGGCACCGAAGAGGTCGGCGTCGATCAGCACCCCGGCCAGTACCGGCCCGCCGACGGTCGCCAGACCCAGGACGGGACCGAACATGCCGAAGGCGCGGCCCAGCTCGTGGCCGTCGAACATCTCCTTGATGATGCCGAGGCCCTGCGGGATCAGCACCGCGCCGAACAGGCCCTGCAGACCGCGCGCACCGATCAGCATCCCGGACGACACCGAGACGGCGCACAGCATCGAGGCCGCGGTGAATCCGGCGGCGCCGATCAGGAACATCCGCCTGCGGCCGACGATGTCGCCGAGCCGGCCGCCGGTGATCAGACCGACCGCCATGGCCAGCGCGTACGCGGCGCCGAGCCACTGCATCGTGGACTCGCCGCCGCCCAGGTCCATGCGGATCGAGGGCGCCGCGATGTTCGCGACCAGGGCGTCGAGCATGTCCATGGCCTCGGCGACCAGCAGCACGGCCAGGGCTACCCAGCGCCACCGGTACGGCGTGGTCGGTTGCCCGGGAGGCTCGACAGGCTCAAGAGCGGAGAGGTCGGTGGCGATACCGCCGCCCACGCGAAATTCAGACAGGTCAGCCACGGCTGTCCCTTTCTCAAAATGCTGACAGGAGAAAGAGACGCACCGGGCACTACCAGGAGAAACCTGGTGTGCTGAGAGCAAAGACTCCGCCCGGACTAACCAATACCGGGAACCGTGTTTTCGCGCGTCACTACCCGTCCAAAATAGCAGAGGCTCTCCTCGGCCCCCGAGCACGTCCTCGCCACCACGGCGGCCATGGAGACCATGGATCAAGCTGTCAAAACCTCGCGGCTACCACCCGCACAATCGCCCGCGCCCGACGTGGAGACCCCATCGGGGCAGGCCCTGAGCCGGGCCTTGGCCGCGCCGTCCAGAGCCGTACGCCGAGGTCGAGGTCGTGGTTGGCGGGGAGGGCCAGGCCCTGGGTCAGCGGGCCCCAGTAGCGGCGCGCGCCCTCGGACACCACCGACTCCCGGGCGGGAACGGGAGCGGGCGCCGGTCAACGGAGCGGCCGCAGGAGCGGGCGCGGGCGGCGGACCGGGAGCCGCAGCGGCCCGGATGCGGGTGCCGTCGTCACGGCGGGGCACAGGGCGTCGCCCACGGGCCTGCGCGATCCGCGCGGTCGCGACCTCACCCGATCCCCAAGGGCGCCGGCGGCTACGCGCATGGGTGAGGTGGCTGCCCGGCCAACGCCGGCCCGGCCGCGTGCGCACGCTCATCAGGTTGGGTCACCTCCACGCCATGGTTGTGGAGGCGGTCCGTGGCTGCGCCGCCAGTCCAGGCCGGGAAGGCGGGTACCATGCCACGGACCAGGTCCTCGGGCACCGTCGTGCCGACCCGCCCCGCGACCGGTGCCCCCGCATCCTTATACCCGCCGCCATCGCTTCGACGAACCGCTCGCCGATGGCGGAAAACCTCCCCAGCTTCGGCCACGGGACCCTCAGGCTGCCCGGCCCCTACGCCCGACCCGGCCCGAGCCGGGCCCGAGCCCGGGCCGGGCGCAGGGGCCGGCCGGTGGTCAGGGAGTGTAGGTCGGGCCGTTCGCGCCCCGGACACCGGCTGCGCCCGCGGTGCCGTTGGCGCCGTAGTAGGCGTGGAAGGAGTCCCACCCCGCCCGGGCTGCCGGTCCCCCGGGCGACCAGATAGATATCGGGCGTGCGGTGCCTGCTCGGGTGCTATGACGGGCGGCTGTCCGGGGCGGCCGTCGCGGGTATGGGGGTGTTGTCGGTGGTGGGGCTGAGCCGGAAGATCCTCAGGTGGCGTCCGGAGCGGTCGGCGTAGTTGGTGTAGGGCGGCCAGACGGCGAGGAGTTGCTGCCAGGCGCGGTCACGGTCGTCGCCGTCCAAGAGGTGGCCGGTGACGGTGGTGGTGCGACCGTCGCGGATGACGGTCGCGCGGGGGTCCGCGATGAGGTTGGTGCTCCAGGCGGGGTGGTGCGGCTGGCCGAAGTTACTGGCGACGACGAGGAGGTCACCGGTGGATTCGGTGGCGTAGAGCAGGGGTGAGCGGCGGGGCTGTCCGGTCTTGCGGCCGGTGGTCTGGAGCATGAGGGTGGGCAGGACGGCGGAGAACAGGGTGGCGCGCCCTGCGGTGAGGGTGTGGATCGCGCGGTCCAGGGGCGGGGAGATGCGCGTCATGGTGTTGGCCACGGCCCGCTGGGCTCCGAAGGCTGTCAGGAGGCGTCGTGCGCGGGAGGGCTGCCCGGCGGGCTTTGGGGCGGGGCGGGGTGTGCCGTAGTCGTTGCGGGCGTTGCCCAGTGCGCCGCTGAGGTGGGCGAACAGGCCGGGGGTGAGGGCGTAGGCGCGGTAGAGGGCCGGCAGGTAGCCGGGTATGTCGACCTGGGAGCGGCGATGGCGCAGGCCGTTCAGGACCGCGTTGGCGACCTGCTCGGGGGTGGTGGTGGGGAGGAAGTCCGCCAGGCGCGGGAGGCGGTGGGAGGGTACGTGGCGGTGGAAGAAGTCGGTTCCGACCACGACCCCCGGGCGTACCAACAGGGCATGGACGGGAGTGCCGGCCAGTTCCAGCTGCAGGATCCGGGTGTAGCCCTCCACTGCGGCTTTCATCGCGGCGTACGCGGCGGAGGGGCCCTTGACGAAGACCTTTCCCGCTGAGGAGCCGACGTTGACGATGTGCCCCGTCTTGGCGGCGTGCATGAGGGGCAGGACTGCTTTGACGGTGTGGACCATGGCGTCGTAGCCGACACGCATGGTGCGCCCGGCGTCCTCGACCGTCGTGTCCTGGACGTCGGCCCATTGGATGTAGGCGGCGTTGTTGACCAGGATGTCGATGCGGCCGTGTGCGCGGTGGGTGTCGGCGATCCATTGCTCCGTGCCGGGCCGGTCGCTGATGTCGAGTTCGTGGAAGGTGATGCTGCCCGGGCCGGGCAGGGCGGCCGTCTGTTGGGTGGCGTGGGCGAGGTTGGTGGCGGACACGTCGGCGGCGTGGACGCTCGCGCCGTGCGCGGCCAGGGCGCGGGCCAAGGCCAGGCCGATGCCGCCTGCCCCGCCGGTGACCAGAGCCACCTTCCCGCGCAGCCAGAGGTCCGGCGGAGCCGGCCGGGCGGAAGCCGGAGCCGAGGTGGGGGTGGTGGGCGGGGTGGGCACGGTGTCCTCCGGGATGCGTGGGCGGTGGGCGTTGCGGTCAGCAGGTGGGGCGTTGGGTGTCAGTGGAGGCTGACGCCTTGTTCCGCGTGACGGACGGCTGTGGGCGTCCGCTGGTCTGGTTGCGGTGGTATGGGGGCGAGGCGGCGGGTGAGGTGTCCCAGGGCGAGTAGGGCGAAGGTGTCGGCCAGGGCGGGGACGGTGAAGGCGAACGGGCGTGGGCCGATCGAGTCTGCGGCGCTCGCGATGGACCCGTCGGGGCGTTGCTGGGTCAGCAGGTAGGCGGCGCCGCGGGCGGCGGGTCCGGCGGCATCGTGGCGGGTCAGGGTGATCAGGGCGTAGGCGGTGCTCAGGGCGTCGCTGGCGTCGCTGTCCAGGCGGCCCCAGCCGCCGTCGGCGTTCTGGGTGCGCAGGACCAGGCGGATGGCCCGGTCGGTGATGCGCTGCCCGGCACTGCCCGGGATGCTGCGGTGACCGGTGGCGGCGAGGGTGGCGCGGAAGATGGTGTGGTGGCGGCTGCTGCTCCAGTCCGGTGGGAAGGAGCCGTCGGGGTGCTGCTGGGCGGCGAGGAATTCCAGGGCCGCCTGCACGGCGGTGCGCTGTGGGGGGCCTTGCGTTGTGAGGGCGTTGGCTGCGGCCGCGGTCATGGAGGCTTCCGAGGGGGCGCCGGCCAGGTAGGTAGGAAAGCCGCCGTCGTGGCCGCGTAACGCGTGCAGAGCGCCGATCGCGCGCTGGACGGGTGCCCGGTGGGTGCCGGGGCCAGTGAGGTGGAGCATCTCGGCGGCAACCGCGGTGCAGTCGGTGTCGGCAAGTCGGGCGTGCTCGGTGTAGGACCAGGAGCCGTCGGGGTGCTGGAGGCGCAGCAGGCGCCCGGCTATGGCGTCAAGGACCGGGCCCGGAGCTCCGGCGGCGTGCAGGGCGACTCCTGCGGTGGCGGTGACCCAGGTGTCCTCGTCGCAGATGAACGGCATCCCGCCGTCGGCGCGCTGGTGCTCCAGCGCGGTCCGTATCCCCTGGACGACCAGGTGGTGCTGGCCGGGCAGCCGGGCAAGCGCGTGCAGGACGGACAGGTGGATCAGGAGATTGCCCTCCCACACGGTGTTGGCCCGCTGGGTGGAACGCAGCAGGCCGACATCCCGCTCGTCAATCAGGTAGGGGTGCCCGTGAGCATGGGCCAGGACCGTTTTGACGGCCGTGACCTGGACTTGTGCCCAACTGTGCAGCCCGCGGTGGGAGAACGCCTCGGGGTCCGGGAGCCCGGGCTCCCGAGCGGCCCCGAGCAGCAGGAGGATTGCCTGCAGGAGTGCGCGTTTGCGGGGGCCGGTGAAGTCTGGTGCCTGGGCGAGGAACCGCTCCATGTCCGGTAATCCGGCCGGGTCCGGCCGCCGGTCCAGGGCGGTCCGGGCCAGCAGCCGGTCCATCGGATCAACCGAACTACGGTGCGCGGCAAGATAGTCGGCCAGGCGGTGCCGCGCTGCGGGTGCGCGGTGGGTGCGGTCGAGTAAGGCCAGGAGCAGAACCGATTCCAGGACGCGGCTGTGGCAGGGGGAACGCAGTGCTCCGTCGGCGTCGATCCGGTTCTGGATGTGGGTGCGCAGCCGCAGGGTGGCGGGTCCCAGGCCGGCGGGGAATGCCGCGGGCGGCCAGTGGGGCTGGTCGTCGGGGAGCGGGGCGCTTCGCATCGGGTCCGTTTCGGCTCGGCAGGATCAACTCCGGCCGCGCGCCCCGCCGGCGGATATGGCTGTCTGGGCGCGCGCCCGGGGGCGCGTCCCCGGGTACGTACCCAGTGCCGCACGGATATACGACTGATCCGATGATCTTGTGGCGCGTCAGTTTCCGGTGGGGCCGTCTGCCCGTCAGGGGGCCGGGGTGAAGCGTCCGGTGCAGGCCAGCCAGCGCAGGGTCGCCGTCATGAACGTCTCCACCAGGCCCACATAGCGGTGCAGTTCGGCGGCCTGTCCGTCCGGCAGACCGGACGCCGTGCGCAGTATGTGTACGGTGGCGAGGAGACGCATGCGGCGCTGCTCGATCATCTCCGCTACATGCTCACGGGCCTGGGCAACGGGCCAGGACCGTTCCCGGGCCAGGACCGTCACCAGATTGTCCTGGCCGGCGGCCAGGTCATCGGCCACCGAGGCCAGATCGTTCGCCCAGCCCGCGACATCCGCCACCGCCCACCGCAGGTCCCGCACCTGCGCGTCCACCCGGGGATCCTCCACCAGCGGGGTATGGCCGGTGCGTTCCAGTACATCCAGCACGGGCAGCAAGGTGATCGTCCGGCGCCGCAGCCGCAGATACGCTTCCAGGCCCAGGGGCACCTTGTCGCGGCGCAGTGCTACCTCCTGCGCGGTGGCGTCCAGGAAGTCCCCGTAGTCCGCGGCGAAACGCTCCCGCCACCGGCCCGGCATCCCCTCGGCGGTGCGCTCCCACAACTGCGCCAGCACCACCGCGTGAGGGGCCGTCGCCCCGGGAGGCGGGCCGCCGCCGTCGAGGACCTGGCGCAGCGGAGCGGTGAACCGCTCCAGCTCACCGGGGCGCGCCCCCAGCGAGTGCCGGTCGATGCGGTCGTCCACCCAGCAGACGAACGCCGCCCACTGAGCCGTCAGCACCACATCCGCCTCGGCGCCCTGCGGGAGGGCGCCGGCGGCCAGCACGTCCAACCGCATCGCGGCCAGCCGCCGCTCCTGACGATCATCCGCAACCAGCCCGGCGGCCCTGGCCCACGACAACACCGCCTCCACCACCGCAGGCTCCGTGAGAACCGGAGAGTCGTCCGCTATGCCAGTCACATCTCGATCCTGTCAGAGCACCGCCCGCCAGCCGGGCAGATCGGACGCTCCGAGCGCGGGTGCGCAAGCGATCGTCAGACCCGCTTGTAGGTGCGGTTGGACACTACGCCGCCGGCCTCGAACTTGGCGATGAGTGCGTCGCCGTTGAAGGTCCGGGTGATGGTCGCGTTGAGGTTGTCCAGCTTCTGCGTCTGGATCAGCCTGTTCCCGTCGCGGACGAAGGTGGTCTGGCACTTGCGTCCGTCGGCGGTCTCCTCCGTGAACTCCTCGCCGAGAGTGAAGGCCAGGTCCGTCGTCTTGAACGTCGTCACCGTCTTCAGCGTCAGGTTGTCGCCGTTCTCCGTCAGCTCCACGGTCGGCTTCGAGGATGCCGCCAGCTTCCGCGTCGCGAACCCGACCCCCACCGCCTTCAGGTACTCCTCGAAGTTGTCGCTGCTGGTCATCTCGTACTTACCGGCGAAGCTCATCGTTCTCCTGCGCTACGGGGATCCCTACCGTCCGAAACGTAGCCGCCCGGGCAGCACGCCCACCCAGGGCGACCCGATCGCGCCACCCAGCCATGCGAAATGACGCGAACCCGGCTGCTAGTTCTGGTGCCATGAAACGCGGCCCTCAAGCAACCCACCGCGTCGCCAACCCGTCACTGTCCAGGCCGCGGACCGACCGGCGCGTTGCCAGCCAGGACACCGTGCGGGCCCTCCACCACGCGTACGTCCGCCGCGCCCCTCATCCCCGCAGATCCGCACCTACCCAGGCCAGCCATCGCCTCGGACCGGCCAGTGGCCTTCCGGACCGCCCCGTCGTTCGCGCAACAGAGCACCCGCCGGCCGCAGCGGACGGTAACGGCAAGAACGGAGTGCGCAGCATGGAGAAGGAGCCTGAGGTGGGCAGGGTGCCTGTCAAGGGCTTCAGTTCGGGGCGGGCGCGTAGCGGCGCACGCAGGTGGTGACAAGGTGCTCGACCTGGGCGTCGGTGAGTGCGGCGTGGAGGGAGAGACGGACCAGGGAACGGGTGCGGGGGGTGGCGGGAGGGCAGAACACGGAGCCGAACACTCCGTCCCGCTCCAAGGCGTCCCGTAGCGACATGACCTGCTGTTCGTCGCCCGCCACGAGGGAGAGGATGTGGCTGCGCGAGCCGTTCAGGTCGAGGCCGGCAGCGCCGAGTTCCTCGCGTACGTGCGCGGCGATGGTGTGCAGGCGGGTGCGGCGCCAGGTGTCCTCGCGGATCAGGGCGAGCGTTTCGGTGAGGCCCGCGAGGTCGTGGGGTAGCAGGGTGGAGCTGAACACCGCGGGGTGGGAACCCATTTTGAAGTGGTCGGTGAAGTCCTCGTCGCAGGAGGCGATGAAGCCGGCCCGGCCGGCGAAGGCCTTGGAGAGGCTGGCGGTACGGAAGTGGATCCGGCCGGTGAGGCCGAGTTCTGCGCACATGCCTTCGCCGAGGCGGCCGTGGGTGCCCAGGGAGTGGGATTCGTCGACGACCAGGACGCAACCGTGCTCCCCCGCCAACGTCGCGGTCTCGGCAAGGGGGCAGGTGCTTCCGTCGGTGCTGTACACGGAGTCGACCAGGATGACGCCTGGGCCGTGGTCGGTGATGCGGCGGCGCAGGTGGTCGGTGTCGTTGTGCCGGACGCGGTGGAGGGTGGCGCCCGCGATGCGGGCGCCTTCCCACAGGGACATGTGGGCCAGCATGTCGATGTAGACGGGGGTGCCGGGCCCGGCCAGGGTTTGGAGGAGGCCGGTGTTGGCGGCCCACCCGGACTGGCACAGGATCCCGGCCGGGGAGCCCATGTGCGCGGCGAGTTCGCGCTCCAGCCGTAGCTGAGGGTGGTCCCCGTGGAGAAACACCCCGGACATCAGGGCGTCGGTTCCGTGGGTGTCCAGGGCTTCGGTCATGGCCTTGACGATGCGCGGGTGGCGGGCCAGGGCGAGGTAGTCGTTGTGGTTGACCATGACCGCGTCCGGGCCGGGCAGGCTGCCGTGCAGGGGGTGGCGCCCGTCCCAGTCCCGACGCACGCGCTCCATGTGGCGCTCGATCCCGCGCTGGAAAGACTTGGGAAGGCGCGGGTCCGGCGTGGTGGTGGGTTTCATCTGCTGCGTGAACCTCCTATCCCGGCGGGTGGTCAACTTCTCTTTCCGGAAGCCGTATCAAAGCAGATGGCCGATCGTTTCCTCCCATGTGATCACCATCGGGTGATCTTTGACCCCATGCGGGCAGAATAAGAGGAGAAGTCTCATGGATGCTGCTAACGGAGTGCTGGATGTCAAGCTCGGCCGTGCCTTCGCCCTGCTCGACGTCGACGCCGACGGCGACCTGCGCGAGGAAGACCTGCTGGCCCTGAGCAACCGCCTGGCCGGGGCATTCGACCTGAGCGGTGACGCCACGAAGATCGCCCGCCTGCGCCAGGCATTCACCCAGCTGTGGATCCACGACCTGTCCACCATGGACGCCGACCGCGACGGCGTGCTCGACCGGGCCGAATTCATCGCCGGGATGAAGAAGGCCGCCGCCAACGACCGCGAGGGCATCCTGCAGCGCCTGAGCGTCATGGTCGATGCGTGGATGGACATCGCCGACACCGACGGCAACGGCCTCATCAGCGAGGACGAGTTCCAGACCATGTACATCAAGTCGCTGGGCGCCTCCCCCGCCGACTTGAAGATCGCCTTCGCCAAGCTCGACACCGACGCGGACGGCAGCCTCCGCCGCGACGAAATCCGCCGTGCCACCGAGGAGTACTACACCAGCGAAGACCCCCAGGCCCCCGGCAACTGGCTCTTCGGAAACCTGTAACCCGGGCCCGTCACACACCTGGGCTCCCCGCAGCTTCCCGCCTGCCGCCAGCAGCCGACCACTCCCTCGCGGGCCTGCAGCCCGAAGGTACTGGCGCAGGCAGCCACCAAACAGTCGGCCTGTCCCTGTCAGCGGGCCAGGCCGACCGGCTCACTGGTGACCGGCACTGCGCCGCCCTGCCGGATCAGCGCCGCACAGCGAAAGAGCGTCTCGATGAACGCGAAGATCGCATGATCACGGGAAATCGGGAGTCCCAGGACGGGCGGCGGTGCTGCGGACCATACTCGTGGCCATGATCACTCTCCGCCGAGTCTCGCCGCCGTCGGCCGGGGCGGCGGCCAGGACGGCGGCCACCGCCTGGTCGAGGCCTACACCCGCCGCGTGCGCGGTCTATGACTTGTTCGCCAGCCAGACCTCGTCGGCGTCGTTGACCCCGACAATCGTGTCTCCGTCGTAGGAGATCTGCTTGAGCCCACCCGCGATGCGGCCCGTCGCCGCGAGACCAGCGGTTGCCGAAGCGTTCCCGACGCTGACAATGACTGCGTAGGCTCGGGCCAGCTCGGCCAGTGCGGCCGATGCCTGTCCTGCCGACTTCTCCACGACGTGCTGGGCTTCGGCGCCGATGGCGGCCAGAAGGGCGTCGCGGGCTTCAGTCGCGGCGGGCGGCTGGACTACCTGGACCTGGACCTGGATCTGGGCCGGGATCTGCTGCACGCCTTCTTCGGCGGCGGCGTGGGACTGGTCTTCGCTACCGGTGGGCTGGTCAGCCACGACTGTCTCCAGGTGATGAGCACAGAGTTGTTGGTCATGATCAGCATTCCGCGACGGCCGAGGACCAACAAGGGCAAGTTCACGCCACCAGCAGTTTCAAGCGGCCATCCCTGCAACCGGCATCCCGCGAGATCACCCCCAGGCGAAATGAGCGGGCTGGTCCGGGCGCAGCGGCACGTGCCGGCCCGGGAGCGCGGCCAGGTCCCGGCGACGGGCCTGGGTCTCGCCCCGGTCCGGTCGCACGTCGGGGAACGCAGGCGCCCCTGCGAGGTAGACCGGGAGGCCGGCCTCGACAAGGTGGCGGGCCGCGGCAGCCGGACCCTGACCGAACCGGGAACGTCCGTCCAGGCGCAGCATCTCCTACCTCGCCGTCCCGGCCCTGCAGAGTGCGGACTGGCGTGATGCCGTCCCCCGCAGGTCAAGGCGGCCTCAAAGGACGTCCGGGTACGCCGCCGTGTGAGGCCGGTCGCCCCGCACGGCTGTTCACGGCGTACCTGTCAGCGCCGGGGTGGGACGGGTGGCCGGCGGCCGGCGGCCGGTAAGGGCTTCGGCCCGATTCTTGGGAGGTTCCGCGATGTCGGCGTAGTCGCCGCGGGCGACGGACTGGAGCAGTCCGCAGAGCGCGGCGAGTTCCCCCACCCGTCCGGCTGGTGTTGCGAGGACGTCCGTGAGCTCGTCCCGTACGCGGGCCGCGACGGCGGGGACGCGCAGTTGTCTCCGCCGTCGCGGAGCAGGAGATCCCGACGGTGGGCGGTGCCCCGGGGGCGCGGGAGGGGGTCGCGCGGTCCGCACGGCCCTCCCCGGGTAAGCGGTCTCCGATGGCGTTGGAGCGTCACAGCCCTCCGCGCGGCCCTGCGGTGGTCAGGCGCTGTAGGTGTACCTGTCGTACTGCAGGCCGGAGGCGTAGAAAGTGGCGACGGTCAGGGTGGTGCCGTCGAGGGTGGCCGCCTGGCTGAGGACCTTTCCGGCGGCGTCCTTGGGGGTGTGCTGCAGGACGGTCCAGGGGCCGGAGCCGGTGGCGGGCTCTTCCAGGATCCACTGCTGTCCGGCGCCGGCGACGACGGCGATCAGCTGTCCCTGGGTCGGTCCAGGCAGCAGGACCGGACGCACCGAGGGGTAGGCGTTGGGGGCCGGCTGGCCGAATGGCAGCGGGGCCGGGCCGCTCCAGGTTCCGGCGGTGTTCTGCTGGACGCTGAGCAGGGTGCCGTCCGGGGCGGGGAACATCCCGATCAGGGGGTAGTTCCTGGCGGGTGCGACGGCCAGTGGGCCGGTGATGTTGTTGGCGGGGTTGGTGAAGGCCGACCAGGCTCCGTTGGGCGGGGTCTGCTGGATCATCCAGAGCTGGGCGGCGGTGTTGACGTGGAGGAAGGCCTGCAGGCCGTCGGCGGTGGACGCCGTCGCCAGCACGCGGACGTTGCCGCCGCCGATCTTCTGGGCGGGCGGCCAGCCTTCGGCGCCCGGGGCGGTGGCCCACGTGTGGTAGAGCACGCCGTCGGTGCCGGTGAGGTAGAGCTCGATCCGGCCGTCGGCGATGCGGCCGACCGCCGGGTCACCGAGCAGCAGTGCCCCGGCCACCCAGGCGGGCTTCTCCCAGCCGGTGTGGTCGGCCTTCTCCCGCAGGTACATCAGCTGGTTGCCGGGGTCCCGGTAGAACACGGCCATCCGTCCGTCGGCCGCCGCGGCGGCGACGGGCGTGCCGGCGGTCTTGGCCTGTGCGCTGACGTAGGTGTTGGAGGTCTTCGTGCTGTCGGCGGTGATCCAGCCGGTGTAGACCAGGCCGTTGGTGTTGGAGGCGATCAGGATACGGCCATCGGTGCCCTTGGCCATGGTCATCTGCGGGGTGGGCTGGGCGGTGGTGATGGTGCCGACGGACGAAGACGTGATCTTCATGAGGCTCCTGTCGAAGGCGGCCGGCGAAGGCCGGGCCGGTGCAAGCCTCCTCCGACAATCACTTTTTGTCACCACGTCATCACCGTCCAGAATCGGACAGGCAGTCCAGCGGCAGGCCGTGCGCGCCCGCTGACCGGCCGTGCCGGTGGGGGCGACGCGGCATGTGGGCCGGGAGGTTGCCTGCGCCCCCGGTCGCGCTGCGGCCGTCGGTGCGCCAGGCCGGGCCCCGGCACGCCTGGTGCTGCCCGGCGGCACTTTACGGCCAATTCGCCGGAGGGCCTGGCCGGTTCGCCTGTTCAGGCCCAGGCTGCGTACGTGCCGTGCCAGCGTGGACACGGAAGGTCGCCTCACGCGGCTCCGCTGACGCGGGGTCACATGACGTGGGACCCCGCCGTGTTCGGTACGACCGCGCCGGTGGGGATTCAGGAGCCCGTCCCCGGGCTCCGACCGCGGCACGTCGGCGGCAACACCGTCTCCGTCGTCGATCCCGCCACCAATACCGTCACCGGGTCGATCACCGTCGGCTCCTCCCCGCGTGACATCGACCTGGGGTCCGGGGCCGGGGCCCGCTCGGCGTAGGTGTCTCCGCACCGCAGGTGGCCGGGGCGCACAAGGGCTGGCGGCCGGTGGGTGGTTTTCGCCACCGCGTACCGATCTCCCGTTGCTGGCCGTCGGCCCCCAACAGGCCAGCCACACCTTCAGGTTGAAAAGAGTGACTGCCAAGTCGCCCGTCGCGGTGGTCCTGTGAGCATGTGGTGCTGTCCACTGGGATGGTGCCGCGGGGGTCCGTCCGTGGAGCGGGTGCCGGCTGAGGCCTGTGGCTGAGTGGGGAAGGCCGGCCGGGAGGGGGCTCGGACGGCCTGGGGGAAGTCGAGCACCTGGTCGGGGTCGTAGGTCGCCTTGACCTTCTGTAGCCGGGGGTAGTTGTCGGCGTAATAGGCGTGTTCCCAGCCCAGGAGTTCGGGATCGGTGTCGTTGACGTAGGCCCCGGGGCCCAGGTGCATCTGCATGGCTGCGTGGGTGTTTCGCATCGAATCCAGCCTGGCGGCGGAGTCGGAGGGCGGGCACGTCCGGGGCCATGTGGTGATGTATTGAAGGACTGCCAGGGCGTTTCGGTGGGGAAACGCCGTCGCGCTGCTGGTCATGTCGGCCACGGCGCCTCCCAGGGAGTCGAGGTAGAAGCCGCCGGTGGCGCCCAGGCGGTGGAGGTCGTCGATGCCTGCGATCAGGGTGGCGGTGGCGGCTTCGGTCATGGGGGCACGGACGATGTGCGACTTCCCGGCCCAGGCCATCCGGTCGTCGCCGCCGGGGGCGCCGCCCGAGTCGTTGTGGGCCCCCGGGTCCGTGAAGGCAGGGGCGGGCCAGGCGGATTCGGAGTGGGTGGCGCTGTCGCGCAGGGGGTGGTCGGTGACCATGGCGGATTCGACGTAGCTGCCGGGTGTGACGGTGATCCGTTTCGGCGGGCGTCCGACGGCTGTGATCAGGCGGTCGATCTCGCGGAGAAGCGAGGGGGTGCCGCCGATCCAGGCGCCGTGCACGATGGGTTGGGAAGGCCCGCTGCCGTCGAGCAGGATCCGTACGTCGCAGGAGACCTCGCGCGGTGTACGGGGGTCGATGATCCAGTGCTGCCATCCGCGCAGCGCGCTCGCCATGTCGGCGTGCGCCCACTGGATCTGGAAGTGCGCGAACGAAAGGCCGGTGATGTCGACCGGTTGGAACTCCAGGGCCGTGACGACGCCGAAGTTGCCTCCGCCTGCGCCGCGCAGGGCCCAGAACAGTTCGCGGTCGGGATCCTCGGGTGCGCAGGTGAGGTGGCGCGTGCATCCGTCCGGGGTGACGATGGTCGCTCCGATGAGCCGGTCGCAGGACAGTCCCCAAGCGCGGGTGAAGGCGCTCTTGCCACCGCCGAGGGTCAGGCCTGCGACCCCGACCGACCCCCACCGTCCTGCTGCGATCGCCAGGCCGGAGCGCGCGAGGGCCTGTCCGGCGCTCGTGCTGCTGACGCCGGCGCCCAGGCGCACCCTGTCACGTGAGACGGTGATGCCGTTCAGGGCGGCGACATCGATCACCAGCCCCGGGGTGGTGGAGAAGCCCGCGTAGTTGTGGCCACCGGCGCGGACGGCGGTCGCCGTGCCGGTCTCGGCGGCGTAGGCCAGGCACGCCGCGGCGTCGTCCTCGTCCGCGATGCGGGCGATGGCTGTGGGCATGACGACGTCGTAGCGCTGGTTGTGCAGCACCCGGGCCTTGTCGTATTCCGGGTCCCCCGGGCGCAGGAGCCGCCCACGAAGCCTTCGTGCCAGCCGGGTGAGCTCCGCGTCGGTGCGCTGGCCATGAGCCCGGACGGTGGGACGCGGTCCGGTGGGTGTCGTGGCCGTACCGGTGGAGGAGGTCGTGGCCGGGGTGAGGGCCTGGGGCTGGGTGAAGAACCGGTCCGGGTCCGCTGCGGCCTTGACGCGTTGCAGGCGGGGGTGATTGTCGCCGTAGTAGGCGCTTTCCCATGCGTCGAGTTCGGGGTCCATGCCGTTCACGTAGCCACCGGTGCCCAGGTGGGGGTGCATGGTGCTGTGGATGTCACGGAGCCACTGCACGCGCTGTTCGATGTGGGTCTGCGGGGTGAACTCGTGCCAGTAGGAGTGGTACTGGACGACACCGACCGCCGACCGGTGAGGGAAGGCGGTGGCATCCGGAGCCACGTCGTTGACCGCCCCGCCCATGGAGTCGATGAGCAGCCCTCCGGCTCCGGTGACGCCGCCCAGCCGGTGGAGCCGGTTGACCGCGGCGACCATGGCGTCGGCTGCCGCCGGGGTCATGGGCCGGCGGACGATCTGCGATTTGGCCGCGAAGGCAACGCGGGGCCCGATGGTTCCCCCGCCCCACCGCTCCGGTTCGGCTGCCGCCTGGACGTAGCTGACGGGGTGGGTGACGCGGTCGCTCTCGGGCCTGCCGACGGCGGCGACCAAGCCGTCGAGGAGCGGCTGGACTGCGCGGGGGGTGCCGATGAAGGTTCCCGTGACGACGAGTTCGGAGGGCGCGCCCCTGTCGCTGAGCTGTTCGATGGCGGTGCGCAGTTCGCGCGGCAGGTTCGGGTCGGCGTTCCAGGCCGTCCATCCCTGGATGAGGGCGGACATGTCCTTCATGGGCCAGCGCATGACGATGCTGGTGAAGGCCATGGCGCTGATGTCCACCGTGGTGTAGTCCAGTGCGGTGACCACGCCGAAGTTGCCTCCGCCGCCGCCCAGCATGGCCCAGTAGAGATCACGGTCGGCACCGGAGGAATGAGCGCCGACGCTGCGGAGTTGCCCGTCGGCGGTGACGATGTCCACGCCCGTGAGGTGGTCGATGGCCAGGCCCCAGGACCGGGTGAAGGCGCTCAGGCCGCCGCCCAGGGTCGCTCCGGCCACCCCGATGGAGGGGCAGCGCCCCAGTGGCAGGCCCGCTCCGGATGCGGCCAGGGCCAGGTGGGCCGCCATCCCCAGGGTTCCCGCGCCCAGCCTGACCCGGCCGTCGCCCACCGTGATCGAGTTCAGTTCGCGCAGGTGGACCACGAGGCCGGGACCGGTGGAGTACCCCGCGTAGCTGTGGCCGCCTGAGCGGATCGTCAGCTGTACGCCGCGCTCGCGCGCGAAGGTCACGCACGCGGCGACGTCCTCGGCGGTGGCCGGGTAGGCCACGGCTTGCGGGCGCACGTCGTCGTAGCGCTGGTTGACCACGAGCCGTGCCTGCTCGTAGCCGGCGTCGTGGGGCTCCAGCAGCGTTCCGCTCATGCTGCCGTCGAGGGCCGACCAGTCCACGGGGCTGGGGGCTCGGCCGCTGGACCGGGTCCTTCGGTGGGGCGCGGAGCTCGGCGACGGGGCGGCCGGATCGTGGGTGAGGGAGGCTGCGGTGAGGAGGGCCGGCAGGGTGTGGAGGGAGGCCAGGACCGGAAAGTCGAACGGCAGCGGGCGCGGGCCCGTCTGGTCGGGTACGGAGGTGAATCCGCCGTCGGAGTCCTGGTGGGCCAGGAGGTAGCGGATCCCGCGGCGGGCGTACGCGTGGTTGCCGTGGCGGGCCAGGACGGGCACTGCCTGCGCCGTCGACAGCACGTCGCTGGAGTCGTCGTTCTGCCGGCCCCAGCCTCCGTCGGCGTTCTGCACGGCCGTCAGGTGTGACACTGCCCGCGCGGTCGCTTCGGTGATCCGGGCGGCGAGGGAAGCCGACGGCTGCGGGACCGCGTGCAGGGCGTCGAGCGCGCGGAGGATCCCGCTGGACTCGCTGATCGTCCAGCTGCGCTCGAAGGTTCCGTCGGGTCGCTGGGCGTCGAGGATGAACCCGGCGGACCTGGTGAGCATTGCGTGGTGCCGCCCGGTGGGGGCGAGTGCGAGGAGGGCCCCGGCGGTCATGTCCAGGTCGGGCGCGTCGCCGCGGACCCAGGTCGGGAAGCCGCCGTCCGGCCCGGCCATGGCTTCCAGGTACCGGGTGGCCCGTCGCAGGTGGGAGGCGTAGCGCTCGGGGGCACGGGCCTGGAGGAACTCCATGCAGCGGGTGGTGGTGTCGAGGTCCGTCTGGGACATGGCGCTGGCGAACGGCCAGCCACCGTCGGGCGCCTGCCAGGAGGCGACGAACTCGGCCATCCGGCCCGTGAGCGGGCGCAGCCGGTCATCGGCGAGGAAGGCCAGTCCGGCGACGGCTGCGAGCCAGAGGTCCTGGCTGTCGAGAAACGGCAGGCCTCCGTCGCGGTTCTGAGCCAGCGTCATCCTCAGAATGCCGTCGTCCACCACCGGGTGGCCGGGGCGGAAGCCGCGAACGGCGTGCAGGGCGAGCAGGTGGGTGGTGGCGCCGGCCTCCCAGAACAGCCGGTTGCGGCCGGAGTCCAGCGAGTCGACCAGCCGGTTGCGTTCGGCTCCGGTCACCATGTGCGGGTGGCCTGTCGCCCGGGCGCAGATCGCTCGGATGGCGAGGAGATTGACATCGGTGTACGTCGTGATCCGGTCCGGCGGCATCGGCGGCAGGAGATCGTCGTCCGTCATGGGGGCGTCGCACAGCAGGTGAAGCACGGCCTGCAACATGGCGGCTTTGAACCGGCCGCGCCCGCCGGTTCCTCGGTTCAGCCCTCCGGCAAGCTCCGCGACGGCCTGGCCTGCCCGTCCCGCTGTTTCGGCGGGGTGGAGGCAGGCATCGATCAAAAGGGCGTCGACGGGATCCGCGCCCGCCCGGCGTGAGCGCAGGAACGAGGTCAGCTGTTCCTGCTGGGGCTCGTGCGTCCGTGCGGCGCGCAGGAGGGCAAGGAACAGTGCCGATTCGAGTACCCGGCTGGCGCACCGGTCGGTCACCGCTCCTGCGGGCGAGACGGCCAGTGAGAGAAGCCGGGTGAGGCGCTCGATGCTCCTCGGCACGTCTGTCGGTGCCTGCCCGGGGCCCTGCCAGGGACCCAGCCAGGGGCCGAGCCATCCGGTGGCCGGACCGAAGGGCGCAGGATCGTTGCCGGCCCACTCTGACCTTGCCGGTCGGGCGGCATCGGGGGCGGCTGCCTCGGGGTCGTTGCGTCGTGTTTCCCCCTGCCAGGCCAGGGCCCCGTCGAGGAAGGAGCGGATCCGATCGACCCGTGTACTCAGACCTGCAGTGTGCGGGCCTTGAGCGAGTGCGGCTGCCGCTGCCGCGTCGAAGGCGTCCATGCGTTCGCTGATCATCGTGCGGGCGATCGCGGCAGCCTCGTGGTGGGTGCACCGGCGTTCGCGCGCGAGGACCGAGACGAGGTTGTCCTTTCCTTCAGCGGATTCCCGTTCCGCCGACGCCAGGTCGTTGGTCCACGCGACGAGATCTGCGGTGGCCTCGCGCAGACTCTCCAGGTCGCCCTCCTCGCCGGACAGCCCGCGCTCCACCAGAGCGAGCATCGGCAGCACCGTGATGGTGTGCCGGCGCATCTCCACGTAGCGGGACAGCGCGAGAGGGGTGCGCCTGGTGCGCAGCAGGGATTCTTCGCAGGTGGCGTCGGCGAAGTCGCGGTAGCGGGCGGCGAATCGCCCGGCCCATTGCGGGCTGGTGGCCGGTGTCGAGCGGTTCCACAGGTCCATGATCGCCCGCACCGCGGGAATGGACGGATCGGATGTGGCGGCCGACCCGTCTACTACGGAGACCAGGCAGTCCATGAGGGCCCGTACGTGTGAGGGACTGCCGTTGCCCGGTCCGCGGTCGAAGCTGTCGTCGACCAATGCGATGAAGGCACCCCATTGTGCGAGGAGTTCGAGTTCGGCGGGGTCCGCCCAGGGAGCGACGAAGCCGGCCATCCTTCCCTGCCCCATCCTCTCCAGACGCCGCGTCTCTTCCGGGGTCGTGAGCAGCCCCATGCGGTCGGCCCAGGCGCGTGCACGGCGCTCTGCCCGGTCCCATTGCCGGTTGCAGGTGATCGGTCGGTTCACGGTTCGCTCAACCTCGATGGAAGTTCGTGTGCAGTTGGACAGCAGCGGGACGGGCCGCCTTCGAGGGGCTGGTGACCGACCTCGTATCGTGAGCACATCGGTAGGGAGGCTGCCGGCCCCGGAGAGGGGTCACGTTGAACCGGCGCTGTGGGCTCGCCGGTTCACCCGGATTGACACCGCGCTCCACGGCGATCCTGGGCCGGGCTCCCTGAAGGCGGATCTGACCCGCTGGTGCGTGCCGGCGGCCCGGCGCTCCGCCGTTGTCTTTGGCGGTGTCGCGACCGGTGCCTCGCCCGACAATCTCGTGAACAGACGGCGGTCCACGCCGGCTTCCTTCGTGATCTCCCGCAGAGCTCATCGCACCGCACTGGAACAGACCTGGAACGGCCTCGACACCGGACCTCGATGAGGGGCCGACCGCATCGTCAATCGCCCCTCCGCCACTCCGCCACTCCGAAAACCGACCGCAACAGACTCGCGGCACACCCCCGTTACCGCATCGGTTTCGGTGGACTCCCCTCCGCACGGGGTGATGCGCGAACGCCTGTACGGATCAAGGGCATCTTCAAGCGCTGGCCCTGACGCCGTGCTGGGCGTTGGGTCTCAGAGGTGCGGGTGAACTTTGTGCAGCCCCAGGTGTGGGGGTGGTGGCATGGGGCTCGTGTATCGGGTTTGGGCCGAGCGGAGGAAGTGGGCGAGCAGGCGGCGGGAGGCTGCCAGCGCGGTTTCCTCGGGCTGTCCGGCCAGGCCCCTGTTGGCCAGCAGCAGGAGGGTTACGTCAGCGGGGGCCACGTCAGCGCGGAGCTGGCCGGTCCTTTTGCCGCGTTCGATCAGCAGCGCCAGCCCGTCCTCGGCCCGGGCGCTCTCCTGGTCGTAGTCGAGAGCGTCGGGGAAGTGCTCCATGAACGCCGCCGCGAAGCCGCGGTCGGTGGCCTGCATGGCGCACACCTGCTCAAGAAGGTTGCGCAGGCCGCGCAGCGGGTCCGGATCGTCGAGCGCCTCGTCGAGAGCGGCCACGCACACGGCGAGCTGCTCGGCGAAGGCGGCGCTCACGAGGGCGGCGCGGGTAGGGAAGTGCCGGTAGAGGGTGGCGGCGCCGACGCCCGCGCGGCGGGCCACCGCGGTCAGGGGAACGTCGATGCCCTTGTCGGCGAAGGCATCCTGGGCTGCCTGGAGGATACGGGCGCGGTTGCGCCTGGCGTCTGCGCGCCGCTCTGCCGGACCGGCGTCGGCCCGGCCCTCGGCCCGCTGAGGGGGTTCGTGAGAGGGCTGAGCAGGCATGTCTCTCACTTCTCTGTAAGTGGAAGGTGTCGCCCGTTTAGGGGGTTAGCGTGAGTGTACCGGCGGGGCCGGCCGCTCCCCCGGCACCTTGAACGTGGAACAGGACAAGAACATGAGTGAGATGCGTGCTGCCCTCTTCGACCGCTACGGGCCTCCGGAGGTTCTGTACGTCGGAAGCGTGCCGATACCAGCGGTCAAGCCTGACCAGGTCCTGGTCCGTGTCCACGCGGCCAGCGTCAACGGCGGTGAACTCGCAGGACGTGCGGGCAAACTGCGCCTGATCACCGGCCGCACATTCCCCCAGGGCACCGGGGTCGACTTCACAGGCGAGATCGCCGCGGTGGGCGCCTCGGTCACCGGAGTGCGTGTCGGTGACCGGGTGTGGGGCATTCAGCGGCTGAAGGTGGCCAGCATGGCCGAGTACGTGGCCATCAGCCCCCGAAAGATCTCCCCCGCCCCTCGGAACCTGACTCCCGCGGAAGCGATCTCCCTGCTGGCGGGCGGGACCACATCTTTGACGGCGCTACGCGACCACGCGGCGATCAAGCCCGGGGAGCGGCTGCTGGTACGCGGCGCCAGCGGAGGCGTGGGGAGCGTGGCCGTTCAGATCGGCAAGATGCTGGGCGCGCACGTCGTCGCACTGGCCGGAGCACGGAATCTCGACTTCGTCCGCGGCCTGGGGGCCGACGAGGTGCTCGACTATCGCACGACCCCCCTCTCACAGCTGCCGTCCTTCGACGTCATCCTCGATGCCGCCGGCACCCAGCAGTCCCGCCTGCGCCGCCTGCTGGCACCGGGCGGCCGCATGGTCGCCATCACCACCGACCTCAACCGCCCCGTCGCCAGCCTCACCACCATCCTCGCCTCGGCCATCCACGGCCGGGGACGCATCCGCATCTTCAGCGGCAACCCCGGCACCCGGCTCCTCACCGAACTCGCCCAGTACGCCGAGAACGGCGACCTCGTCCCCGTCATCGACACCGTTCACACCCTCGACGGCATCGCGGAAGCCCACCGCGCCCTCGAAGCCGGAGGCGTCCGCGGCAAGCACGTCATCAAGGTTGCATGAATGCAGCCCTACCGCGGTGCGGTGGCGTTCGCGGGGCGCGGCGGGCGCCTGCTCCCACGGGTCCGCGCGTGAGAGACCGAGCAGTGCCCGGTCCACGGCACGTGTCAGCAACGGCAGGACCTCGGCGGCGGGACGGCCCCGGTGCGTACGCGCGAATTCCTGCCGTTTCTGACAGGGGGCACCGTAGGTGCCGGAGCTTCCGTGAGCAGCCGGGACAGGTGCCCCCGCGACCACCCTGATTTCGCCTCTCGCTGTGCTCCTTCCGGCACGCGGCCGGCCGCTCCAGCCCTCGGCTTTCTACGGTACGGACGGCCATGGGCAAGCGGACCATGACAGGGGGGAAGTGTCGCGGGCCCTGACGGCTCGGCGGATGCGGGCGTTGAAGGACAGATGGCTCCCGGCGAGGGACACGGCCGCCAACGGGCCGGGGTCTGCTACCAGGGTGTACAGCGGCTGTCCGGGTGCCCGGTGCGGTCCATCTCGTCGTTGTGCCAGCTGCCCGAGCGGTCGCAGTGCCAGTCGTTGCCGTTGGGGTCGCTGGGATCGGTCTGGCCGGGGTGGTTCGCTCCGTACCACTCATCCGACCGGGACGAACCCGAAGGCGACGCCGAGGGCGAGGCCGACGCGGAGGGCGGATCCACGAGGGTGGGCGTCTGGGCGCCCGCCGTGCCCGACAGCGATGCCGTCGTCAGCACGCCCAACGCCGCTGCTGCCCACCAGCTGCCTGTCTTGCGCTCCACCAGGTTTCCTTCCGTCGCCCGAATCTCAACCGGCAACGTACGGACCCCGACCAGGAATCGTCGACCTGGCCGGCCTGCGATACCGCAACACCACCCGCCCGGCCCATAAGGGGCATTGACGGAGGCAGTGCCCGTCGTCGACGGTGACGCCGGGGCGTGTTCAGGACCCACCCAGCCGCGCGGTAGCGGGGCCGGATTTCGAAAGCGCTGCCAGGTGAGCGGGCTCAGTCCGTGTCAATGCCTCGCCTGGCGAAGACCTCCGCTGCGTCCGGCACCGCCAGGACGCCGTCCTCCACGAAAGTGACCTCCCGCAGGTTGGGCAGCAGGGCCAGATCGTCAAGCGACCGGACGTCGAACAGGTCGTCCTCGCCGTCCCAGGCCGGGGCGCAGTGCCCAAATACGTCCGCCCCTGCGTCGAAGCACAGCTCCTCGACGGCTGCGAGCAGCGCAGCCGGTATCTCCAGGGCCTCGAAATAAGCCCGGGACTCCGCAAGCACCTCCGCATGGAGGCCGTTCTCCAGGACGTAGGACGCGGGATCGCCGATCCCCTGCTCCGCCAGCCGCGCGGGCAGGTCGTAGACCGGCAGGAGCGGCTCGGGGCCGTACATGAGCTCCTCGATGACGAGCAGCTTGAGGTTGAAGTCGTGGAACTGGCTCATGGGAGACGAGTACCACGTGGTTCGGCTCGAATGCGAAGCTCATGCCCGGTCGCAGTTCCAGGTCGGGCAGGAGCGTGGTGCGGTCGGACACGGCCGGATACCGAGCCACGGAGCTTGCTGGAGAGCCCACGGCCCTTGCCCAGGGCGAGTCCCGTGGATGTCGCTGACGGCGATGGTCACCTGGTTTTGGGGGTGGCATCCCGCGAAGTTGGAGAAGACCTCGGCGTAGATTACGTCCCCCTCGGCGCGGATGCGGGGGGGCGGGAGGGGCTCGTCGCGATCGTTCGCGGGGTTTTTCCGGGCCCCCGCAGGTCCGTCGTCGAGTGCGGTCCCAGCGCGTTCCGGCACACGCGGTTGCGCGGGGCCCTGCGGCGGGACGGCGGCTCCCCTCGGCGGGCCCGTACCGCATCCGTGTACAGCTCCCGGGTCAGGCGGGGCCGGCCGCCCGGGGCCGCGGCGGCGGGCCTGGTGGCCGAGCGGGAACGAGCCGCCGGAGAGACCCTCACCCACGACTCGGGCGCGGCCGGTGTGCTCGAACTCCTCGTCCTCCATGCACCCCAGTTCCGCCCGGGCATCTCCGGATGTCCCACCGCTTCATCGATGCCGAGGACGTCCTTGGCGCGGGGATCCGGGTGGGGCCGCGGGCCTCAGGGCCTGGCGCCGGCTGGTACTCGTTCGAGGTGGGGGCCGGCTTCGAGGATGGCGAGTTCGGACTCGGTGGCCTGGAGTTTCCACTCGGGGGCGACGGTGGAGTAGGTGGTGACGTCGTGCCAGGTGCCCTGGGTGCGGAACAGCTGGCGAAGGGTGGCCTCGGGGCGCAGGCCCGCGGCGTGCATGACCGTGGACATCCGGTGGTGGTCGCTGCGGTGCCCGGCCCAGATGCGGTGCAGGCCCAGGTGCCCGAACCCGTAGGCCATGAGGAGACGGCCCGCCTCGTGGCCGTGGCCGCGCACCGGGGCTCCGGGCAGGAGCACGAGGCTGGTGAGCATGGCGTTCCTCCCGTAGTCCTCGACGAGAAGCCCCATGGTGCCGACGAGGGTGTCGTCGTCGGGTGGGCAGACGGCCAGGGTGTACTTGCGGCGCGGGTGGGTGTGGGGCTGGGCGAGGCTTTGCGTGAAGGCGTCGTGGGCCTGGTCGGCATCCATCCGGTCGATGCCGAGGTAGCGGGTGAGTACGCGGTGGGTGAGCATCCGTGCGAAGGAGTCGTGGTCGCCCGCGTGGAGTTCCCGCAGCTTCAGGTGGTGGCCTCGGAGTTCGGGGACTCGGTTCACGGGGTGCCTCCGTGCGGTGCGGGCAGGGCCGCCAGAGCCGGGACGAGGGCCTCGAGATCGATGGAGTGGCGTCCGGACGGCACCGGTTCGCCGAGCAGGATGCGGCGAGCGGTATCGGTGACCAGGGCCGCGCCGAGCATGACGCCGCTGGCCAGTTGCGGCCAGCTGGAGAGGGTTCGTCCGACGCGGGTGAGTGCGTCGGTCATGGCGGGGCTGAGCCGCTGCTCGTCGACGATGTCGAGGAGGAATCGGATGCTCTGGTCTCGGTCGAGGCCTTGTACATCGGCGGCGGTCGTGGCGCCGGTGCGGCCGTGGAAGAGCGGGCGGTCGGGTTCGAGGTCGAAGCGCTCGATATCGAGCAGGCCGCGGTCGTTGGTGTCCATGAGGACGGGAATCCGGCGGCGTCGGGCGTGTTCGCGGGCAGCGACCTTCACCCACGGGGTGTCGCACTCCTCGACCAAGAGGTCCAGGCCCGAGCCGCCCTCTCCGTCGGCGAAGAAGTCCGCGATGCTCTCCTCGGTGACGCCGCCTCGATGGATCTCGATGTCGAGGTAGGGGTCGAGTTCGTACATGCGCCGGGCGCACAGCACGCTCTTTTCCACACCGAGCTCGTGGACGCCGGCGCGCAGCCGATTCAGGTTCGACAGGCCGAGCCGGTCGAAGTCCGCCAGCCGGAAGGCCCCGCCGACACCCTCCATCGCGCAGGTCAGAGCGGCGCTGCTGCCGACCGACAGGCCGATGACGCCCACCCGGCGACGCAACAGCCCCTCCTGCTGTTCGCGGGTGATCTTGTCCCGGTTGCGGTCCGTGCGCACCAGGCGGAACTCCGCCTCGGGCAGGACGTGGACCAGCTGTCCCGACCACGGATACCAGGCCCACCGCCCGTACGCGTCCGGGCGGCCGTCGACGACCTCGCCGATCGCGCGCCGCAGGGCCTGCGCTGCGAGAGCTTGCTGGGGTGCCCGGCTGCGTACGAGCTCCTCGACCTGGTCCTCGATCCGGTCGTGGACCTCGCGCACTTGGCCCGAAGCGCGCAGAGCGGCCAGGGCGGCTGCGCCGGAAGGCCGTGCGGGGTCGAACAGGACCGGGCGAAACGATTCGCTGGCCTCGTACGGGGAGGGCATAAGGAACTGGTCCGGCTCCGGGCCGGCATCCACGAGGTGAGTCACGGCCGAAAAGCTAGCAACCCAAGATCTTGAAGAACGGACCGTCACCCTCACAGGCGCACTCGAATTGATCTTCTATCCGAATGCGCCCCCACGCACGCTCTTCGCGCCCCGTCGCCGCCTCCGCGCGCACGGGCCGGCCAGCCGCCGACGACGCGGCCACCGTGGTGGTCGTACTGCAAGCAGCCCACCCGGAGAGCAGGTCCCACGGCGGTCGCGGAGGCCGGACATCAAGGTCGCACCGGTGCAGCGGATCCGAGCGACCCGAGCTCCACGCACGACCCCAGCCGTTCACCTGAGGACGGGGTTCATCGGCCCGCGCAAGGTCCATCACCTCTCGCAAGATCACACGTTGGAATGACCTGCCGGCACAGGATTGGGCCACCCGGGTGACAGCACGACCCGCCGCGGCCGGCGCTCCCTGTAATCCTTCGTGCCGTCCAAGAGCCCCCACTGCAGCCCGCCCGCTCAACCCGACCATCGGGACGGGTGTGGCCGGCAAAGGAGACCCCATGACCAACGTCATCCACGACAAGTGCGATCGCCTGTTCGCGTTCTACGACACCGACGGCAACGGCCGGCTCGACCGCGACGATGTGAACCTCATGGTCGGCAGGGTCCTGGCCGGCAGCCATGTCCCGCTCGACTCGCCCAAGGCCGCCGCCGTACGAGCGGAGTACGACGCCTGGTGGCAGTCGCTGGTCGACCACGCCGACACCGACGCGGACGGCGTGATCACTCAGGACGAGTTCCGCACCGCGATGAGCGGGCTCTCGCCCGACCGCCCGGCGATCCAGTCCACCGTCCGCAAGGCCGTCGACGCAACGTTCACCGCCATGGACACGGACGACGACAACCAGATCCCGGTCTCCGTCGTGGTCGCCATGTTCACCAGCGGGGGGCTGAGCCATGAATCCGCGGCGGAGGCGGCCCGTGTCCTCGACATCAACGGCGACGGCACCATCACCCGGGACGAGTACGCCACGGCCTGGCTCGGGTTCTTCCTGACCGATGACCCCGATGCCCCGGCAAGCCGCATCCTCGGCAAGCTGTCCTGAACCCCGACAGCCCGCCCCGACTCCTCGCCACGGGCACCCGGGGTTGCGACGTGGGCGTCCGCGGCCGGCGGGTTTCCCGGCCGACCGCGGACCGGGTGTTCAGGGGCAGGTGACCAGGACGATGGAGACGGCGGTGCAGGTCGCGGTGGCGCTGTCGTTGGCCGTGTTGGGGTCGGTGGGCGTGGAGACCGTGCGGCCTGCGGTGACCTTGACCTGGCCCAGGGTCAGCAGGTGCAGCGGGACGCGGAAGGTCTTGCTCGTGCTGAAGCCGTTGGTGAGGGTGCCGTAGGTGCAAGTCACCGTCCCTGAGGCGCTGGTGCATCCGGCGGACAGGTTCGTTGCGGCCGTGCCCGGGGGCAGGGTGGCGGTGATGGTCGCCGAGGTGGAGTTCGCGGGGCCGTTGTTGTGCGCGGTCAGGGCGTAGGTGAGGTAGGGGACGAGGATGCCCAGGTGTGGCTGGGCGGTGACGTGGACGGCGAGGTCGGCGGTGGGCGCGATGTAGGTGAACTGGTCGGCCGCCGTGACCGCGCTGATGCCGCCGGGGGTGGTGACCGTGACGTGGACGGTGCCCGCGGCGTGGGCAGGTGAGGTGGCGGTGCAGGAGGTCGCCGTGCAGCTCACGCCGGTGGCGGGGGTGGCGCCGAAGGTGACGGCGGTGGCGCCGGTCAGGTCGGTGCCGGTGATGGTGACCGCGGTGCCGCCGGCGGTGGTGCCGGAGGCGGGGCTGATGCCGGTGACGGCGGGGGCGGGTGTCGCGGCGCCGAGCTGCAGGACGTCGACGGTGTTGCTGGAGTTGTTGACGATGTAGCCGAGCGGGCCGTCGGGGCTGACGTCCTGGCCGTCGCCCCCGACGGCGACCACGTCTACACCTCGGCTACGGGCCAGCTGTCAGAGCTCCCTGGGGACCCCTGACAACTTGCCGTCAATGCGGTCGGTTTTGCGAGAACCGGCCGGGAATGCCGTGGGCGCGGGAAGGCGTCAGGCGGCGGCGAGGCTGATCTGGTCCTTGAAGATCACCCAGCGCTGGCCCTGGTCCTTCGTGTCGCACGGCTTGGTCGAGACGCTCGGGGTGTTCCAGGCGTTGGCGAAGCAGTAGGCCGGTGCGTAGGAGAGGGTGATCTGCTGGCCCGCCACGTTCCAGTACTGGCCCTGGTCCTTCGGGTTGCACGGCTTCACCGAGACGTCCGAGGCGTTCCAGGTGTTCGCCAGGCAGTAGGCCGGGGCGTTGGTCAGGGAGATCTGGTGGCCCGCAAGGGTCCAGTGCTGGCCCTGGTCCTTCGGGTCGCAGGGCTTGGTGGAGATGTTCGGGGTGTTCCAGGCGTTCGCGAGGCAGTAGAGCCCGGGAGCGCGCAGGGCCGGGGCGGCGGTTGCCGCCGCCTGCGCACCGGCAGCCGGGAGGAGGGAAGCGGTCAAGGCCAGCGTCGTGAGGGCGAGCGTCTTGCGGAGGGCGATAGCCATGAGAGAAGAAATCCGTTCTTGCTTGAGAAGTTCGATTCACGCCCGAACGCGAGATGGAATTCCAACTCTGCGCCGAACGCAAAGTAATTGGTAGCAGCAGCCAAGAGTTGGCCAACGGTTTCTGCGCAGCGCGTTCATCCCTTAGAGCCGGTACATGTGATGACCCGACAGACCCCCGAAAGAGCTGTTTGGGAGTACACCGAGCCCCCTGTGCCCGTACAAAGCCAGAGTCCACTACCCCAGATCCAAGGGCCGGTATTGCCATTTCCCGCCCCACCCCTACGCCAGTACGGCGTCGACACCTGGTCAGACGCCGGGGAACAGCGGCCCGGGACGAAGATCCTTGAGGACGCCTGACTGAAATGGCCCTTCGATGCGCGGACAGCGAGGTCACGGGCGGTACCCGGAGATACGGTGGCACCACCGCCAGCCGGGGAAGGACACGGCCATGCTGGAATCCTTGATCCGCACCCTGCCGTGCCGCACTTGAGGTTGTCATCGACGAGGTGCTCGGCCCTCAGCCGCCACCCGGTTACTCCCGTTCAGCAGGCAGCGGTGTAACCGCTGCAGCCGGCGCACTCGTTGTGGGACCGGATCACGTGCGCTGTGCCGCCGTTTCGGTCCGCGGCAGCCTTGTGTAGACAGAGGCGAACGCCGTAGCTGCGGCGTCAATTGAATAGCGCGCCCGGACCGTGGCACGGGCGCGGCGGGTCATGGCGTCGACGACCGCCGGGGCCATCTCCAACAGCCGCTCCAGCCCTTCGGCCAGGGCTTTGGATGACGAGGTGTCCAGGAGGATTCCGTTGACCGAGTCCTCCACGTAGTGCGGAATGCCGCCTCGGCCGGTGCCTGCGACCGGCAGGCCCGCGTCCATGGCCTCCAGCACGGCAATGCCGAACTCTTCCTTCGCGCTGGGGCAGACGTAATGAGCTCGACCGCTGGTTCCCGGGCCTGCCAACGCCCGCTCCAGGCACCGGACCGCGTTGTTGGGCATCGCCGGCACCAGTGCCAGTCGTGCGGCGGCATCCGGGTGCTCGTCGATCAGGTCGGCGATGGCCGAACGCACCGCGCGTTCCGCTGGATCTCGCCCCTCCGCCCGGGCGGACCCGCCCACCACGACGAGGGTCGAGCGGAGGTGGAGGCCGGATTCGATCCACGCCCGGACCAGGACATGCTGCTGCTTGAGCGGGTGGAGGCGCCCCACGGTGAGTAGCAGGGGCAGGCCGCGCGCGGCGGGGTCGAGCGCCGAGGGGAGTTCGGTGGCGAAGAGACCCTCGAGGAGACTCTGCCGTCGCATTGCTTCGTCGGCGGCGGGCCGGTAAGCGGTGATCCCCTCCTGAGGTGCGCTGGGGCCTTCCCCACCCCTGACTGCGGCGAGCTGCGGGAAGTAGCGGATCAACTCGCCCGTGCCGCCACGGCCGGGGATACCGACGACTTCATCGGCACGGTCGACGAGCCTGTCCGCCGCGAATACGCGGTGAAGGTCCTGGCGCAGTTCCTCCGCTTCGGTCTCGCTGGTTGCCGTGCGTCCGGCGTGACGTTCGCTGACGCGACGGTGCGGGTCGGGTGTCGCGGTGAAGATCAGGCGTGCGCCCAGCTGCCGGGCGGCTTCGGCTACCGCAAGGGATCCGTCGTCCGCGTACCTGACATGGACGAGGTCCGGTCGTCGTCCCAGCCCATCGAGGACCCTGTTCGTCCACCAGGTCAGAGCGGTTCCGGCGGGAATCCCGGCAGTGGCGGTGTCGTGGGGGGCGGTCGGCAGGGTGAGCGTCCAATGCCCGGCTCCCCTGACGCGCAGGAGGTCAGGCTCCTCCCCCAGTTCCCGCGCGTCCTTCGTCACCAGAGTGATCACCGCATCGATACCGCGCGTGCGCGCGAGTGCGTCGCCCAAGCCGGCGAGAAGGACTCCGAGACCTCCGCTGCTCCCCTCCCCCGGGCTGTCCATCTCGCCGAGCAGCATCGACTGGACCACCAGCAGGCCGTCGCCCTTCGGAAAGGCAGGAGATTCGAACAATCGGCGGCCGCCGGCGGCCGCGAGCAGCAGGCGTTCATAGGCGTCGTCGGCCGTGCCGGGCAGCGGAAGGATCCGGCGCAGGTCGGGGTGGCCCGCGATGTGGCGCCACAGGGCGAGTCTGGCCGGTTTGGTGTTGAGGGGCTGCCGGCGGGCCAGGTCAGCCCATTGGGCCGGTTCCAGCACGTTCAGGCACCCCGCGGTGGCGAGGTCGATCAGGTGGGCCAGGGTCCCGGGATCCGTGCAGCGCAGGATCTCCTCACGCAGTCCGCGTCGCACACGCTCGGTGTCATGGAGGGGAAGCGACAGATGCCAAGCCTCCATGACCGTACTGCGCAGCCGGTGGTCCCCGCGCAGCGCTGCGGCCAAGAGCTCTTCGGGTGCGAGGGCCCTTCGGAGCCTCAGGTCGCGGCGCAGTGAAGCAAGCCTCTCGTCGAGTGGATCGGCAAGGAGACGGACCGGACGCTCATGGCGCCGGTACTCGGTGTGCAGGAAGGACGCCAGGATGCCCGGGGTGCCGGGAATCCGCAGTGCTGCCTCGGGAGCCCAAAAATTCTGGCGGGCCGCTACGAAGGGGTCGGTCCCGTCCTGCGGGGTGTGTGCGTCCATGGGGCGCTGCTCTCGCTCGGGCGGATGGTCACCTCCCCTTCCGTCACGCCCACGACTTCGGATGCGGACAGAGTTCCGTCCGACCGCTGCCTCCGCATGCGGGGCCGGTACGGAAGAAGACGTGACAGCCGTCTGCCGGAAGTGGATCCCTCATGCCTCGAGTCACCGTGATCGCTCCCCCGTTCCACTCGCACGCTGCTCCCTTGTCCGTGCTGGCCGGCGAGCTTCGTGCAGCGGGTGCCGAGGTCACGTTCGCCTGCGCGGAGGGTTTCGCACCCCTGGCCGAGACCGCGGGGGTGGAATTCGCACCGCTGAGGATCGGCCGCAACGCGAACACGGGCATCGCGCGGCGCACCGTCCAGGCCGAAGGTGAGGCCGGACGCCTGGAGGAGTTCTTGGAGGCGACCCGGGCCGGAGCCGTTCCCGCCCTGTTGGTCCAGGCCCGGCACCGCAGGGCAGACATGCTGGCCGACCCGGAACGGGTCCTCGCGGAGCTGCGGGCGCTGCATGCCCGGCATCCGGCGGACTGGTACGTGGTGGACCAGCTGAGCTACGCCGCAACACTGGCCCTGCACTGTCTGGACCTGCCGTACGCGACCTTCTGCCCCGGCCATCCCAGCTATCTGCCGGCCGAACCGGGTGCCCTGTTCGGCGTTCCCTACGCCTGGCCGCAGGAGGTGCGGCCGACCGCCGCGGACCTGCAGACGTTGCGTGGAGAGGCGCGGGCGAACGACCTCTCCTTCACCGCATTGTTCGCACGGTTCATCGCCCGCCACGCTCCGCACCGACCCATACCGCGCCGGGCGTTCGCTCTGTGCTCCCCCCACGCCGTCGTGCTGAACTATCCCCGGCTCGACTGGCTGCCCCCGCGCCCCGAAGGCCCGGCCTACGTATTCAGCGGGCACCTCACCCCCGCCGGCACGCTCGACCCGGGTCCCTTCTGGAACGCCGAGGTGGCCCGGCTGCGCCAAGCAGGCCCGCGCCTGGTGCTGGTCGCGCTGGGGACGTTCCTGTCGGCCCGGCGGGACGTACTGGAGTCGGTGACGCGGGGCATTCTCGCCGAGCGCCCCGACACTTCGGTGATCCTCGCAGCCGGGGACCAGGCAGCGCCACTGGCGGGTCTGGCAGGCCCCCGGGTCTCGGTGGCCGCGACCGTACCGCAGCAGGCACTGCTCCGGCATGTGGACGCCATGGTCCACCACGGAGGCAACAACTCCTTCACCGAATGCCTGGCCGCAGGCGTGCCCGCCCTCGTGCTCCCCTTTTCCAGCGACCAGTTCTCCGTCGCCCACGACGCCGAAAGGTCTGGCGCGGGCCTGTGCCTCGACCCGCACCGGCTGGACTCGAAGAGAGCGGGCCAGGCGGTCTCCGCCCTTCTGGACTCCCCCGGGCACGCCCTCGAGGAACTGCGCGGGCACGTACACGCACACGGCCCGCGACGAGCTGCTCGGCAACTGACCGCCCTGATGGCCTGACCCGAAAGTCGAGAAGATGGCGGGTGAGCCGGCGGGGCAGCCGTGGCGCAGGACGGCTTCCGTGCCAACCGCGCGGAGCTCTGATCTCGCGGGGCGGGGTTCAGGCGGTGCACGAACGATGCGAGGTGCGGCCGGGTGGCCGGCGTCGGACGGTTGAGGAGAAGGTACGACCGCGTCTGGCGGAGGAGGCACCATGAGCGCCCGTCCTGTTTTGCCGGAGGAAACGCCGTCAGCGGAGGGTTCCACGGCCGAAGCACACCAGGAACGACCTGACGGCGGGATCTGGGAGCACCCCTGGTTCTTCCTGGGGCTGATCGTGCTCGGCGCCGTCCTCGTGGCGGGCTTCTTCGTGGCACGGATCGCCGGCCTGTAGGGCGAGGGGACCGACATGGCCCTGCCTCAGGGCGGCGACCCGGCCGTAGCCGTACGAGCCGTGGTCGACCAGCTCAAGGGCCCGCCGCGCGGTGACCGAGGGGAGTGGCTTTGAACCCGACCGGGACATCGGGCCGACCCGCCGAGTCCGTGTGGGACTACCCACGACCGCCGCGCGTCGAGGCGGACGGGCGTCACGTGGTCGTCGACTTCGCAGGGGTCCGCATCGCCGACACCCGTCGCTCGGTCCGGGTGCTGGAGACCAGCCACCCCCCGGTCTTCTACGTTCCGCCCCAGGACACGCGCCAAGAGCTGTTCCGGCAGTCCGGTACCGGGGGCTGGATCACCTCCGAGGTCAAGGGGCCGTTCAAGGGCGCACCGGGTACGCGGGGGTGGTGATGCCCGACCGCGCCGCTGCCTGATGGGACCGGGTTACGCATCCGGCAGCGGCCCGGCAGGAGAAGAGGAGGCAAGCAGCAACAAAGCCGTGTCCGCGCGGAGGAGATGGCGGGCCGCGGCGTACGCAGGCCGCGCTGCGCGTCAGAAGTCGTCGAGCACACCGGGAGCCGGCCGTGGCACATTCCGGGACACCAGCACCGATGCCGGCCCCGGCCCGCCCGCACGGATCGAGGCAGTGGTGGGCCCTGGCGGGCTTCCTCGCCGTGAGTTACGGCGTCGCGGCACTTGGAGCGCTGGCCTCCGCCGATGCGGGTGAGGTGTACGCGGCGTTGGTCCGGCCCGGCTGGGCCCCGCCGGCCTGGCTGTTCGGGCCCGTCTGGACGGTGCTGTACGGGATGATCGCGGTCGCGGCCTGGCTGGTCGGGCGCCAACCGGATCCTCTGCGCGTGCGGCGGGCCCACATGTGGTGGTCGGTGCAGCTCGTCCTCAATCTGGCCTGGACCCCGCTGTTCTTCGCGGCCCGCCAGTTCGGACTCGCCCTGCTGGACATCGTCCTGCTGCTGGCCGCGCTCGCCACCACGGCTGTCCTGTTCTGGCGGCTGAGCCGCGCTGCTGCGCTCCTGCTCGTCCCATACCTGTTGTGGGTGGCCTTCGCGACCGCCCTCAACGCGTCCATCTGGCAGCTGAACCCGTGAAGGTCGAAGAGCAACCCCTGATGCCGCCGAGGGTCGGCAGCACGCGACCGCCTTCGCGATCTTCGATGGCCGGGAGGGAGGGGAACCGGGTTGGTTGTGGGTCGGCTACTGCTCCGCGTCCATGTGGAGGCGGACAGTGGTGCCTTGACTGCGGAGGGAGCGGATCTCGACGAGGTCGCAGAGCTGGTGGGCGAGCCAGAGTCCGCGGCCGCCGATCTGGTCTTCGGTGGGACGGGTACGTCCGGCCATGACGTCGCTGATGTAGCCGGCGTCGCGGAACTCGCACAGGAACGTGGCGTCCTGGGTCCAGGCGCGCAGGGTGCCGTGACCCCCGCCGTGGCGGATGCTGTTCGTCGCGATCTCCGTGACGGCGACCGCCAGCTGTCCCAGACGGTCCTCGGGCACGCCGGCCTCCGACGCGCTCTGGGACACCTTCGAGCGGATGACGGCAAGGTCCCCGTGTGTGTACCTGAGCTCGAAGGACGGCTCACGGGGGCCGATCAGGGCCTCGAAGACGTAGTCCTCGCCCGCGAGGTAGTCCTCGTTGGGCGCGTACATGTCGTTGCGGCGAATCAGGGGGTGACAGCGGGAGACGGCGGCCAGGGCGTCCGGGTCCTGGTCGGTGTCGTCGTAGGGGCACAGCATCGACCAGGTGGAGCTGCGCGCGAAGGCCCGGTTCAGCAGCCATTCGTGGTAGCGCAGCTCCGCGAGGTGCGCGGGGTTGCGTGCCTGTCGCCAGGCCGTTTCGCCGATGCCCCGTACCGGGGTCTCTCCTGCGCCGCGCTCTGTCATCCAGGCCGCCCAGGCGGCGACGAGCCGGCCGGGGTTGGGTCCGGCCGTGGTCGTGTCGACAAAGGTGACTGCGGGTTCGTCGGCGAGTTCGTCGCGCAGCAGGACGGTCTTGTCGGAGGGGACGGCGACGACGACCGCCTCACCGCCCTCGAGAGCTTCGTGGATGAAGCCGAGGGTGCCGGCCAGGAACTCCTGGGGTCCGCGGTAGGGGTAGAGCTCGTGCCGGAAGGCAGCTTCCTCCGGGCCGGACGGAGTCGGGGGCAGTGTCGTGGTCATGGTCCCATCACCACCGGGACGCCCTGATTCGCGTATCCCGCCAGTTGCCAGCACAGGCGCACGGTCTCGTTCGCACCGTCCACGAGGATCCGCCGGTCCGGGAGGTGGCGGGCCGCATCGACGAGCGCGTGCATCCCGGCTGCGTCGATCATCTCCAGGGCATCGAAGCGGAGCCTCAAAGCGGGCGCGTGAGCCATCGCGGCCCTCGCAGCCGTGTTGAACGCGTCCGCGCCCTCCGAGTCGATCACGCCGTCCACGCTCCACTCGTCCGTGCCCGTGCTGAACATCCGAAAGGCCGGACGCACCGCCCGTCTGCCCACCTCGTGCGGATGCACGCACGCCACCCGCTCCAGGGCCAGCGGGTCCCACAGCGACGGGTGGAACGCGCACACCACGATCGCTCCGCTCTCGGCCGCGAACTCGTCGAGCTTCAGCTCCTGCGCCAGCAGCTCCTCGACTCCCCCGGGCAACGCCACCGGCGTGGCCTCGGTGAGGACCCGTACCGAGCGGAATCCCTCACGGGCGGCGGTACGGACTTCCCGGCGGACCGCGGTCAACAGCGATGACGCGGCCGCGGGGCCGGGGAAGTCAAGGACCACCGAGGTCGCGGGCCGGCAGTCGCGCGGGATCGGAGCAGTACCAGGGGACCCGATCACCACGACCTTGTCCCCGTAGAGGGCGCCGTCGGCCACGTACGCCCGCGTATCCGAGAGGAGGGTGCCGGAGGAATTCATGAACCAGCAGACGTGGTCACCGAGCGCGACCTCATCCAGGCTCGCCAACGTCCGCGCCGTCCGCACCACGCCTCCTTCAGACCGTTCGGCCCGCCACGCCGGGCCCGGTAGAGCACCATACCGGGCGATCATGAAACCGGCCGGAGAACGACCGGAAGCGGGACGTCTCACACCATGCCGCCTGCCCGGTCCGGGAAGAATCAACCGTTGCCCGACCGTCCTCGGCCGCGGAGGTGGCGCGGTGGTGTGGTCACGGCAGTGCGGTACCGGGGACTTTTCCGGGTGGATCGGCGCTCGTCAAGAGGCGTATTAGTGGGACTTTCGGGACCCCGCGGCCGTCGCGGAGAGTGGCGTCACGTCGTCGTTGATCGACCGATCCGACTGAGGAGACTGACCACCGCATGGCCACTCACGACCGCGGGCCGCTGCCCCTGACCCCGCCGCAGAACGGCGTCTGGTTCGCGCAGCAGCTCGACCCCACCCGCCTCGACTACACCATCGGCGAGTACCTGGAGATCCGCGGGGCGGTGGATCCGGAGCTGCTCGCCGAGGCTGTGCGCACCGTGGTGGCCCAGACCGAGACACTGTGCGTGCGGTTCGCCGAGGTGGACGGGGTGGTGCACCAGATACCGGCCGGGCCTCCGCCGCTGCGGATGGACACGGTGGACGTGAGCGCTCACCCCGATCCGGACGCCGAGTCCGAGCGGCTGATGCGCGCCGAGCTGGGCCGGCCGACGGACCTGGCGAACGGGGACGTGTGCCGTCAGCTGCTCGTGCGGACAGGTCCGCAGGTCTACCGCTGGATGCAGGGCTACCACCACCTCGTGGCCGACGGGGTCACCGGATCGATCCTCGCGCGGCGCGCGGCCGAGGTGTACTCGGCGCTGGTCGCGGGAGAGCCCGTACCGGCCCCCGGGAGCGCCCCGTGGGAGCGGATCGTGGCCGAGGAGGAGGAGTACGCCCGCTCCGAGCGGTGCGCGGCGGACCGGGAGTTCTGGCGGGCCCGGCTGGAGGGCGCCCCCGAGCCCGTTTCCTTCACCGGGAGCGCCCCGGCGCCGGCGTCCGGTACGACGGTGCGGGTGAGCGGGGAGCTCGACCCCGCCGACGCCCGCACCCTGCGCGAGGCCGCGCGGCGGCACGGGACGCGCTGGTCGGCGCTGGTGATGGCCGCGGCCGCCGCCCACCTGCACCGCGCGGGCAGCACCGAGGACGTCGTCCTCGGCCTGCCGGTCACCGGCCGCACCACCCAGGACGCCCGCCGGACGCCCGGCATGTTCTCCAAGGTCCTGCCGCTCCGGCTGACGGTGACCGGGGAGACGACGGTCGGCGCACTGGTACGGAACACCTCCGCCGGTATCAAGGAGGCCCTGCGCCACCAGCGGTACCGGATCGAGGAGTACACCGGGACCGGGCCGCGGCTGTGGGACGCCGCCGTCAACCTCATGTCCTTCGACTACGAGCTGTCCTTCGCCGGCGCGCCCGCGTCGGCGCACAACCTCGCCGTCGGACCCGTGGAGCACGTCTCCCTCAACGTCTACGACCGCGGCGGTGACAGCCCGCTGACCGTGCAGGCCGAAGGCGACGCCGCCGATATCGGCGCGGACGAACTCGACGCGCTGCGCGTGCGGTTCACCCGCTTCCTGGTCGCGCTCGCCGCGGCCGACGACGGGGCCCCGGTCGGCTCGCTGCCCTTCCTGACCGCCGAGGACACGGAGCGCCTCGCCGGTTTCGCCGAGGGCGGCGGCGACGGCGCTCCCCGCGGCGGGCTGCTGCACACGCTCTTCGAGGAGGCGGCGGCGCGCGCACCCGGGTCGGTCGCCGTGGTCTGCGCCGGCGAGGAGGTCACCTACCGCGAACTCGACGCCTGGGCTTCGGACATCGCGGACCGGCTGCGGCCGGCCGTGGAGCCGGGCACCCCCGTCGGTGTGTGCGTGGAGCGCTCCCCCGCGATGGTCGCGGCCCTGCTCGGAGTCCTGAAGGCCGGCGGCTGCTACGTACCGCTCGACCCCGGCCTGCCGCCGGAGCGGATCGCGTACGTCGTGCGCGACGCGGGGCTGCGTGCGGTCGTCGCCGGGGCCGGGACGCGTGACCGGCTGCCGCAGGACCTGCCGTCCGTGGTCCTCGCGGGAGCGGTGAACGACCCGGTCCGCGGTGGCCGCAGAGGTGCGGCGGTGCCGTCGGCCTGCGCCGCGTACCTGCTGTACACCTCGGGCAGTACGGGCGAGCCGAAGGGCGTCGTCGTCCCGCACGCGGCAGCCGTCGACTTCGTACGCGGTCACCTCGCGCTGTGCGGCGGGGGCGAACACGCCGGATCCGCAGCGGCAGCGGGAGCCGGGCGTACGGAGCGGTTCCTCGGCTTCGCCTCGGTGTCCTTCGACGTGTCGGTCCTGGACGTCTTCGGCTCCCTGCTGAGCGGTTCCACCCTGGTGCTCGCCACCGACGCCGAGCGGGTCGACGTCGACCGCCTCCAGGCTCTCCTCGCCGAGCAAGCGGTGACGGTCGCCGACCTCCCGCCGGCGCTCCTGCCGCTGCTGGACCCGGCCTCCCTTCCCGAGCTGCGTTTCCTGTCCACCGGCGGCGAGGCCCCGTCCGGGGACGCCGTGGACCGCTGGGCGGTGGACGGCCGCGAGGTCTGGAACGCCTACGGGCCCACCGAGGCGGCCGTGTCCGTCACCATGCACCGGGTGGTACCGCCCTCGCACGGCCGGATCCCGCCGATCGGACGGCCGATGGCCCACCACCGGGCGTACGTGGTGGACCGGGACCTGCGGCTGCTGCCGCCGGGGGCGACCGGCGAGTTGTGCGTGGCCGGTGCGGGGCTCGCCCAGGGGTACGCGGGGCGCGCGGCCATGACGGCCGACCGTTTCGTGCCCGATCCGTTCTCGGGTGTTCCCGGTACGCGGATGTACCGGACGGGCGACCTCGTGCGCTGGTCGGCGCGCGGCGAACTGGAGTTCCTCGGGCGGGTGGACCGTCAGGTCAAGATCAACGGCCACCGGATCGAACCGGGCGAGGTCGAGGCCGTGCTAGGCCGGCAGCCCTCGGTCGGTCAGGCCGCGGTGATCGTGCACGCGCCGGCCGGCGCCGCCCGGCGGCTGGTCGCCTTCGTGGCACCGCCGCAGGACGGCCCGGCGCCCGAACCGGAGCAATTGGCGACGGAACTGGGCCGGGTCCTGCCCGGCTACATGGTGCCCCGCACCATCGTGGCCGTGGACCGGCTGCCGCTCACCCCGGGCGGCAAAGTGGACCGCGCGCGGCTCCACGTACCGCAGGCCGCGGCGCGTCCGGAGCGCCCCCAGCGCACGTACGGGGCCGTCGAGACGACCCTCGCGGCGCTGTTCTCCGAGGCCCTCGGCGTCACCGCCGCTCCCGACGACAACTTCTTCGAGCTCGGCGGTGACAGCATCACCGCCCTCACCCTGACGAGCCGGGCGCGGGCGCACGGCTTCTCCTTCACCTTGCGCGACGTGTTCGCGCACAAGACTGCGGCCGCCCTCGCCGCGGCCGTCGGCGAGCCCGCCACCGGGACGTCCCCGGCCGCCGCTCCGGCCGCCGACGCGTGCGGTCCGCTGCCCGCGACACCCGTCATGCGCTGGCTGCTGGACGGACCGGGCCCCATCGGGCACTTCAGCCAGTCCATGGTGCTGGCCCTGCCCGCGGGCGCGGACGACGCGACGCTCGTACGGGTCCTGCAGTCGGTCGTGGACCGGCACCCGGCGCTGCGCCTCGGCGTGGCCGCCGGCCCCGAGGGGCCGCTGTGCACGATCGGCGAGCCCGGCTCGGTGGACGTGTCCCGGCTCTACCGCACCGTGACCGTGGCGGGGCAGGACCAGTCCGCCCGCGCCACGACCGTGGCCGAGGCGGCCCGGGAGGCGGCCGGACAGCTGGACCCCGCGGCCTCGGTGATGCTGCGGGCGGTGCGCTTCGACGCCGGTGGCGCCGGGCCGGACCGGCTGCTCCTGTGCGTGCACCACCTGGCCGTGGACGGGGTGTCCTGGCGGATCCTTTCGGCCGACCTGGCCGTCGCCTGGGAGGCCGCCGTCGCCGGGCGGCCGCTGCCGGCCGCCGACGGGGAGGTGTCGTTCCGTGCCTGGGCCCGGCACCTCGAACTCCTGGCGCGGGCCCCGGAGGTGCTCGCCGAGCTCCCCTTCTGGCGCTCGACGCTGGAGGGCCCCGGGGCGGGAGCGGACCCCGAGGCGCCGTGGAACCGGGTCCCCGACCCGGTCCGGGACACCGCGGGCACCGCCCGCACGCTCACGCTCGACCTGCCGAGCGAGGTCGCCGGCCCGCTGCTGGCCGAGGTGCCCGGCGCGCTGCGCACCGGGCCGGCCGAGGTGCTGCTCGCCGGGCTGGTCCTGGCGGCCCACCGCCTCCGGTCCCCCGGGGCCGCCGCCGGGCCCCTGCTGGTCGACCTGGAGGGCCACGGCCGGGCCGACCGCACCGGCCGCCACGACCTGGCGCGCACCGTGGGCTGGTTCACCACCCAGTACCCGGTCCGCTTCGACCCGGCCGGCCTCGACCTGGACGCGGCGGCCCTGGGCGGCGAGGCCCTCGCCGACCTGGTCGCCCGGATCCACACGGCGGTCGCCTCCGTACCGGACCACGGCACGGGATTCGGCCTGCTGAGCCGCCTCAATCCGCGGACGGCCGCGGAACTGTCCGCACTCCCGCGCCCCCGGGTGCTCTTCAACTACCTCGGCCGGTTCTCCGGCGGGGACGAGGCGCCCTGGAGCCCCGCCCCCGAGGCGGGCGGGCTGCGGGCCGACGTGGACCCGGCGATGCCCGTCGAGCACGTCCTGCAGATCGACGCCATGGCCGTGGACGGCGCCGGCGGTCCCGCCTTCACCGCGGCCGTCACCCATCCGCGGGCCCTGCTCACCGACGCCGAGGCGGACGCCCTGGTGGCGGCCTGGGGGGAGGCGCTGCGCCTGCTGGCCGCCTGGACGGGCGCCGCCCGGCCCCGCCGCCTCACCCCCCGCGACCTGCCGCTGGTCCGGCTGACGCAGCCGGAGACGGACGCCCTGTCCGCACGGCACGCCGGGCTCGTCGACGTGCTGCCGCTCTCGCCGCTCCAGGAGGGCCTCTTCTTCCACTCCGCCTTCGACACGGGCGCGATGGACGCCTACACCGGCCAGCTCGTCCTCACCCTTCGGGGCCCGGTCGACGAACGCACCCTGCGGACGGCGTGCGACCGGCTGCTGCGCCGCCACAGCGCACTGCGCTCCGCCTTCACCGACCAGGGGCTGGACCGCCCGGTCCAGGTCGTCCTGGAATCCGTCGAGGCGCCCTGGGAGACGGTGGACCTCGGCGGACTCGCCTCCGCGGACGGGCAGCGCGCGTGGGAGCGGCTGCTGGCGGCCGACCGGGCCCGCCGCTTCGACCTGGAGCGGCCCCCGCTGGTGCGCTTCACCCTGGTCCGGTTCGGCCCCGACGAGCACCGGCTGGTCATGACGAACCACCACATCCTCTGGGACGGCTGGTCCTCGGCGGTCCTGCTGCGCGAACTGCTCGCGGGATACGCCGAATGCACCGCGCGCGCCGGGGAGAACGGGCCCGGGGAAACCGGCCCGGTCGCGGAAGGGGCTTCGTACCGCTCGCACCTGGACTGGCTGGCCCGCCAGGACCACCGCGCCGCCGAGGCCGCCTGGAGCGGCGCGCTGGCCGGGCTGGCGGAGCCCACCCTGCTCGGGGCGGCAGACCCCCACCGGATCGACGCCCTGCCCGAGCGCGCCGCGGTGGAACTGTCGGCGGAGCTGACGGCGCGGCTCATCGCGCGGGCCCGTACCGCGGGGGTCACCCTCAACAGCGTCGTCCAGGGCCTGTGGGCGGTGCTTCTGGGCCGGGTGACCGGGCGGGACGACGTGGTGTTCGGCGGCACCGTCTCCGGGCGCACCGCGGACGTCGCGGGCATCGAGGAGATGGTCGGGTTGCTGATCAACACGCTGCCCGTGCGGTTCCGGATCCGGGAGGACGAGCCGCTGCTGGCCGCGCTCGCCCGGTTCCAGGACGAGCAGGCGGACCTGATGGACCACCAGCACGCCGGACTGGCCGGCATCCAGCGGGCGGCGGGGCTGGGCACCCTCTTCGACACGACGGTCGTCGTCGAGAACTATCCGCTCGACCTGGAGTCGATGCGGGACCTGGCCGGCGGGCCGCGGCTGACCGGGGTGGAGGGTTCGGACGCCACCCACTACACCGTCAACCTCATCGTGCTGCCCGGGGAGCGGCTGCGGCTGCACCTGGACCACCGCACGGACGTCCTGGACGCGCGGACGGCGCGCAGTCTGGGCGAGGCGCTGGAACGGCTGCTGACGGCCGTCGCCGACGCTCCCGCCACCCCGGTCGGGGAAGTGGACCTGCTCTCCGCGGAGCAGCACCGGCTGATCCGGGAGTGGAACGGCACCGCCGTGCCCGTCCCCCGCACCACGCTGGTGGAGCTGTTCGCGCAGCAGGTGGCCCGGACGCCGGACGCCCCGGCGACCGTGTTCCGCGGCGAGCGCCTGACCTACGCCGAGCTCGATGCCCGTGCCGAGCGGCTGGCGCGGGAGCTGTGCGACCGGGGCGCCGGTCCGGAGCGGATCGTGGCGGTCGCCCTGCACCGCTCCACCGAGATGGTGGTCTCGCTGCTGGCCGTGCTGAAGTCGGGGGCGGCCTACCTTCCGGTGGACCCCTCGCTGCCGGCGGACCGGATCGCGTACCTGCTGTCCGACGCCGAGCCCGTCCTGCTGCTCGCCGACGACGCTGTGGCGGCCGCGCTGCCGGCCGCCGCGGGCCTGCCGCGGCTGGATCCGGGGGCCGTCCACGTCGGGGGCGGCGGTGCACCGCTGCGGATGCCGCTGCCCGCGCACCCCGCGTACGTGATCTACACGTCCGGCTCGACGGGGCGGCCCAAGGCCGTCGTCGTCGAGCACGCGGCGATCGTCAACCGGCTGCTGTGGATGCAGGACCGGTACCGGCTGGGCGCGGACGACCGGGTGCTCCAGAAGACCCCGTTCGGTTTCGACGTATCGGTGTGGGAGTTCTTCTGGCCACTGCTGACCGGTGCGGCCCTGGTCGTCGCCGAGCCCGGCGGGCACAAGGACCCCGCCTACCTCACCCGGGTGATCCAGGAGGAGGCGATCACCACCGTGCACTTCGTGCCGTCCATGCTGGCGGCGTTCGTGGAGGACCCGCAGGCGGGCCGCTGCCGGTCGCTGCGACGGGTCGTGTGCAGTGGCGAGGCCCTGCCGGAGGAGTTGAAGAACCGATTCCTCGATGTGCTCGACGTGCCCCTGCACAACCTGTACGGGCCGACCGAGGCGGCCGTGGACGTCACGCACTGGGACTGCCTCCGCGAGGAGACCGGACCCGTGCCGATCGGCCGTCCGATCTGGAACACCTCGCTGTACGTGCTCGATCCGCGGGGGCGGCCCGTCCCGGTGGGCGTGGCGGGCGAGCTGCACCTCGCGGGCGCGGGCCTGGCCCGCGGCTACCTGCGCCGCCCGGCGCTGACCGCGGAGCGCTTCCCCCTGGACCCGTTCGGCCCGCCGGGATCGCGCATGTACCGCACCGGTGACCTGGCCCGGCACCGGGCCGACGGTTCCGTGGAATACCTCGGCCGCACCGACGACCAGGTCAAGATCCACGGCTTCCGGATCGAACTCGGCGAGATCGAGACGGCGCTGGGCCGGCTCGACGGGGTGGGGCGGGCCGCGGTCGTCGTCCGCGAGGACGTCCCGGGCGAGCGCAGGCTCGTCGGGTACGTCGTCCCGGAGGCCGGGGCCGCCCCGGACCCGGCCCCGGACCGGGAGCCGGGACAGGCCCGGGCCCTGGACCTGGAGGCGATGCGCGCCGAACTGGCGCGCTCCCTGCCGGAGTACATGGTGCCGCTGCTGATGGGCGTCGACGGGCTGCCCGTCACGGCGAACGGCAAGCTCGACCGCAGGGCGCTCCCGGCGCCCGCCGCGGCAGCCGCCGCCGGGTACGAGCCGCCCGCCGGGGAGACCGAGGAACTGGTCGCCATGGTGTGGGCCTCCGTACTGGACGCGCCGCGCATCGGCCGCCACGACGACTTCTTCGCCCTCGGGGGGCACTCGCTGAGCGCGACCCGGGTGGCGGCCCGGCTGCGCCAGTCCCTCGGGCTGGATTTGCCCCTGCACACCCTCTTCGAACAGCGGACCGTCGCCGCGCTCGCCACCGCCGTCGAAACGGTGCTGCTGGCCGAACTGGAGTCCGAAGCGGCCCCGTTCGACACAACGGCCCCGTTCGACGCACAGACCGCCACCGCCGACGCCATCGACGGCGTTCCTTCACTCGTACTTCAGGGAGAGACCTCGTGACCACCCAGGAGAGCCTGCCCGCGGGCATGGACAGCCGGCTGGCCGCCGCCCGCGAGCTGCTGCGCCGCCGTGTGCGCGCAGCGCTGGACGACTCGACGGCCGGCCCGGATGCCCCCACCGCGGCCACCGACGGCCACGGCCTCGCCCCCGTCGCCTCCTTCGCCCAGGAGCGGATGTGGCTGGTGGACCGGATGACGGACGGCACCCCGGGCTACGCGATCCCCGAGGTCGTCCGGCTGCGCGGCCCCCTCCGGCCGGACCTGCTGCGCCGGAGCCTGACCGCCGTCGTGGCCCGCCACGCACCGCTGCGCACCGTCTTCGAGGAACGCGACGGCGCGCCGCACCCCGTGGTCCTGCCCGCGCCGGAGGCCTTCCCGCTACCGGTGCTCGACCTGGGCGAGGCCCCCCTCGCCGGACTGGAGGAGAGGGCCCACGCCCTGGCCCGGGAGGAGGTCCGCAGACCCTTCGACCTGGCGACGGGCCCGCTGCTGCGCGCCCTGCTGATCCGGCTCGGCGCCGAGGACCACCTGCTGGTGCTGGTGGTCCACCACATCGCGACCGACGGCTGGTCCATGGGGCTGCTCTGGCAGGAGTTCTCCGAGGGCTACGCGGCCCTGCTCGCGGACCGGCCGCTCCCGCGGGCGCCGCTCCCCCTCGACTACCAGGCGTACGCCCGTACCCAGCGCGAGCGGTTCGCGAGCGGCGCGATGAACGGGCAGCTGCGCTGGTGGGAGAAGTCCCTCGCGGGGCTGGAACCCCTCGAACTGCCCGCGGACCGGCCCCGGCCCACCCGCCGCAGCGGCGACGGCGCGAGCCTGGACTTCGCCCTCGACGCCCATCTCACCGCGCGGCTGCGCGGGATCGCCGAGAGCGGCGGCGCCACCCTGTTCATGACCCTGCTGGCCGGCTTCCAGGCCGCTCTGGCCCGCTGCTCCGGCCGCACCGACATCGCCGTCGGCACTCCGGTCGCCGGGCGCGACCGGGTGGAGCTGGAGCCCCTCGTCGGGTTCTTCGTCAACACCGTGGTGCTGCGCGCCGACCTGTCGGGCGAGGTGGGGTTCCGCGAGCTGCTCGGCCGGGTCCGCCGGGCCACGGTGGACGCGTACGACCACCAGGAGGTGCCCTTCGACCGGCTGGTGGAGCACTTGAGCCCCGAGCGGGTCGGTGACCGCAACCCTCTCGTCCAGGTCATGTTCGCGTCGGCTCCGGACGAGACGGCCGGGCTGCGGCTGCCGGGCCTGGACGCGCGGATCGTACGGACCGACTTCGGCGGGTCCCTCTTCGACCTGAGCGTCTTCGTCTCCGAGGGTGCCGAGACCTGCTCCGGCTCCCTCGTCTATGACACCGACCTGTTCGACCGGGCCACCGCGGAGCTCGTCCTCGGCCACTACCTGGAGCTGCTCGCCTCCGCCGCCGAGGAGCCCGACCGGCCCCTGGCCGAGCTGCTGCCCTCCGCCCCGACCGCGGCCCGGCTCGTCGCCGGGGGCCACGGCGCGGCCCGCCCCGACCTCGCCCCGGCCACCCTGGTCGAGCTGTTCGCCGAGCAGGCCCGGCGCACCCCCGCGGCCGAGGCGGTGGTCTGCGGCGACGACCGCCTGAGCTTCGCCGAACTCGACCGCCGCTCGGACCGGCTGGCGGCCCGGCTGGCCGCCGCCGGGGTGGTGCGCGAATCGCCGGTGGCCCTGCTGATGGAGCGCTCGGTCCACCTCCCGGTGGCGATCCTGGCCGTCCTGAAGGCCGGCGGGCTCTACGTACCGCTCGGCGAGGGGTTCCCCGTCGCCCGGCTGCACTGGATGCTGGAGCGGACCGGCGCCCGCCTGCTGCTCGCCGACGCCGCGACGGCCTGCCACGAGGCCGTCCGTACCTCGCCGGTGCCGGTGCTCGACGCGACGGCCCCGGTGGACGGGGCCCCGGCCGCCGCGCCGGATCCGTACCCGCCCTGCTCGCCGGACCAGCTGGCGTACGTGATGTACACCTCCGGTTCCACGGGCGAGCCGAAGGGCATCGGCGTCACGCACGCCAACGTCGCGGCGCTCGCCCGGGACGCCTCCTTCGGCGCCGCGCACCGCCGGGTGCTGGCGCACTCCCCGCTGTCGTTCGACGCCTCGACGTACGAACTGTGGGTGCCGCTGCTCTCCGGCGGGCAGGTGGTCCTGGCGCCGCCCGGCCGGGTGGACACCGCCGCCCTGACCCGGCTGGTGCGGGAGCACCGGATCACGTCGCTGTTCCTCACGGCCGCCCTCTTCAACCTGGTGGTCGAGGAGTGCGTGGAGCTCCTGACGCACGTGCGGGAGGTGTGGACCGGCGGTGAGGCCGCCTCCCCGCACTCCTTCGCCCGGGCCCTGGAGCAGGCGCCCGGGACCGTCCTCGTCAACGTCTACGGGCCCACCGAGACGACAGTCTTCGCCACGCGGCACCGGCTGGACCCGCGCGCCGGAGCCGTCGTGGACGGCCGGATCCCCATCGGCACCGCGCTGGACGACACCCGCCTCTACGTCCTGGACGAGCACGGGCGCCCGGTGCCGCAGGGCGCCGTCGGCGAGCTGTGCGTCGGCGGAACCGGAGTGGCCCGCGGCTACCTGGACCGGCCCGGCCTGACCGCGCGGCAGTTCACCCCCGACCCCTACGGCGCCCCGGGCGCCCGGATGTACCGGACGGGCGACCTCGCCCGGCGGCGCCCCGACGGCGCCGTCGACTACCTGGGCCGCAACGACCAACAGGTCAAGATCCGGGGCCATCGGATCGAGCCGGGCGAGATAGAGGCCCAGCTGACCCGCTGCCCGCAGGTCGGGCACGCCGCGGTCGTGGTCCGCGAGGACGTCCCCGGCGAGCAGCGCCTCGTCGCCTACGTGGTTCCCGCGCAGGGGCGGCCGGCCGACGCGGCCGAGCTCCATCGGGTGCTCGCCGCACGGCTGCCCGCGTACATGCTGCCCTCGGCGATCGTGCCGCTCGACGCGCTGCCGGTCACGCCGAACGGCAAACTGGACCGGCGCGCGCTGCCCGCTCCGCCCGAGGAGGGCGTGCGCCGGGCCGAGTTCGCCGCACCCGCGACGCCGACGGAGGAACTCGCCGCCTCGGTGTGGAGCGAGGTGCTGGGCACCGGGCGGATCGGCCGCCACGACGACTTCTTCGCGCTCGGCGGGCACTCCCTGCGGGCCACCCGCGCCGTGTCGCGGCTCGGCGCCCGCCTGGGCACCGGGGTGCCGCTGCGGCTGCTCTTCGAGCAGCCGACGCTGGAACGGTTCGCCTCGGCGCTGGACGCCCTGCGTACGGACGCGGCCTCCGGACCGGCCCGGGCCACCGTCACGGCCATCGGCGCCCGACCCGCCGGGGAGCCCGCGCCGCTGTCCTTCGCCCAGCAGCGGCTGTGGTTCCTGGACCAGCTCCAGCCCGGCCGCCCCGACTACAACATCCCCGTCGCGGCCCGCCTGCGCGGTCCGCTGGACGCCGACGCGCTGGCCGCCGCGCTGAGCACGGTGGTGACCCGGCACGAGGTGCTGCGTTCCCGGATCACCGAGGGCCCGCGAGGTCCCGTACAGACCGTGGAGGCGCCGGAGGTCTTCGTCCCCGTCCGCACCGATCTGGGGGACCTGCCCCGGGAGGAGGCCCGCTCGCGGGCGCTCGGCCTGGCCCACGCGGATGCCGCCGCCCCCTTCGACCTGGGCTCCGCTCCCCTGCTGCGGGTTCGGGTGGTGCGGGTCGCGGACGACGAGCACCTGCTCGTCCTGGTCCTGCACCACACGGTCGGCGACGGCTGGTCGATGCCGGTGCTGTGGCGGGAGCTGTCCGGTGCCTACGCGGCGCTGCGCCGCGGTGAGCGTCCCGCACTTCCGGAACTAAGCGTCCAGTACGGGGACTTCGCGTTCTGGCAGCAGAACCGGCTGGCGAACGGCGACGCCGACGCGGGGATCGCCCACTGGCGGCAGGCACTGGCCGGGCTGCCGGCCCTGGAGCTGCCCACCGACCGGCCGCGGCCGCAGGTGCGCTCCGGTGCCGGCGACTCCTTCGTCTTCGAGGTCCCGGCCGAACTCGCCGGGCGGCTCGGCGCGCTGGCCCGTGAGCGCGGCGCCACCCTGTTCATGGTGCTGCTGGCGGGCTTCCAGGCCTTGCTGGCCCGCTACACGGGTCAGGCCGACATCGCGGTGGGCTCGCCCATCGCGGGCCGCGACCGCACCGAACTGGAGCCGCTCATCGGCTTCTTCGTCAACACCCTCGTCCTGCGCACCGATCTGTCCGGCGACCCGGCCTTCGGGGAACTGCTGGGCCGGGTGCGCCGCACCGCGCTCGCCGCGTACGAGCACCAGGACGTGCCCTTCGACCGGCTGGTGGAGGAGCTGCGGCCGGAGCGCGACCTCAGCCGCAACCCGCTGTTCGACGTGCTGTTCCAGCTGCATCCCGAGCAGCTCGCCGCGCTGCCGCTGGACGGTGTGGAGGTCGAGGGCCTCGACACGTCCAACGGGACGGCCAAGTTCGACCTCAGCCTCGCGATGACGGAGCACGCGGGCGGTCTCACCGGCACGGTGCAGTACGCGACGGACCTCTTCGACCGGGCCACGGTCGAGCGGTTCGGCGCGCACTACCTGCGGCTGCTGGCCGGCGCCGCCGAGGACCCCGACGCACCCCTGTCCCGGCTGGACGTCCTGTCCCCGCAGGAACACGCCGCCCTGCTCGGGGAGGAGCCGGGCCCGCGCGCGGACCGGCCGGCGGACCGGACCCTGCACTCCCTGGTGGCGGAACAGGCCCGGCTGCGGCCGGACGCCCCCGCCGTGACCTGCGCGGGCCGCACCACCAGCTACGCGGAGCTCGACGCGGCCGCCAACCGGCTCGCCCACCGGCTGCGGCAGCTCGGGACCGGCCCGGAGACCACGGTGGCCGTGCTGGCCGGCCGCGACCCGCGCATGCTGGTCTGCGTCCTCGCGGTCCTGAAGGCCGGCGGCGCCTACCTGCCGCTCGACGCGGGGCACCCGGCCGAGCGGATCCGCACCGTCCTCGCCGACAGCGCCGCCCGGCTGGTGCTGACGGCGGGCCTGCCCGGCGGGATGCCCGCGGGCCTGGCCGGCGCCGTGCCGGTCCTGGACCTGGACGCCGAGCAGCACCGGGTGGACGCCCTGCCCGCCACGGAGCCGCCCGCGGCGGCCTCCCCCGCGCACCTCGCCTACCTGCTGTACACCTCCGGATCCACCGGCCGCCCCAAGGGCGTGGCCGTCACGCACGCGGCGATCACCGGCTATCTGGCGGCGCTGACCTCCACCTTCGGGCTCGGGACCGATGACGCGGTGCTCGCCCGTACGGCGCTGACCTTCGACCCGTCGGTCCGGGACCTGTTCGCCCCGCTGTCCACCGGCGGCCGGATCGTCCTCGCCTCCGCGGACGAGGCCGGGGATCCGGACGCGCTGGCCCGGCTGCTGCACGCCGAGGGCGTGACGGCGCTGCTGTCGATCGTCCCGTCGATGCTGGAGCCGCTGGTCACCTCCGTGGCCGCGGGAGAGGGGCCGTCGCCGGCCCTGCGGCTGGTGATGACCACCGGTGAGGCGCTGACGCCCGGGCTGGCCCGGGCCGCGCACACCCTGGGCACGCCCGGCCGGCTGCGGCTGGTCAACCAGTACGGTCCGACGGAGTGCACCAACACCACCACGTACCACGAGGTGACGGACGCCGACATCGAGGCGGGCCGCATCCCCATCGGGCGGCCGCTGCCCGGCGCCCGCGTACTGGTGCTCGGCGAACACCTCGAACCGCTGCCCCGGGGCGCGATCGGCGAGCTCTTCATCGCCGGACGCGGGGTGGCCCGCGGCTACCTCGGCGATCCGGCCCGCACCGCCGAGGCGTATCCGCCGGACCCGTACGGGCCGCCCGGCGCGCGCATGTACCGCACCGGCGACCTGGCCCGGCTGCGCTCCGACGGGGTGCTGGAATTCCACGGCCGCCGGGACAACCAGGTCAAGGTCCGGGGCCATCGCATCGAACTCGGCGAGGTCGAGGCCGCCCTGCTGCGCCACCCGGACGTCGCCCGGGCCGTGGCCGCCGCGCACGGCGAGGGCGCCGACCGGATGCTCGCCGCGTACGTCGTCTGGCGGGACGGCGGCGGCGATCCGGCCGCCGTACTGGACTTCGTACGCGCGGCCCTGCCGGCCGCGATGGTGCCGTCCGCGCTGGTGGTGCTGGACGCGCTGCCGCTGACCCCGAACGGGAAGACCGACCGCAGGGCCCTGCCCGCGCCGGAACCCGGCGCGGCCGGCGGCCACCGCGCGCACGTCGCCCCGCGCACCGCGCTGGAGCGGACGGTCGTCGAGGTGTGGGAAGAGGTGCTCGGGGAGGGCCCGATCGGGGTCCGCGACCATTTCTTCGAGCGCGGCGGGCACTCCCTGCGCGCCACCCGGGTCATCTCCCGGCTGCGCGCCCTGCTGGAGCTGGACATCCCCATGCAGTTGCTCTTCCGGCACCCGGTGGCCGAGGACCTGGCCCGGGCGCTGGCCTCGCTGGGTGCGGCGGACGCCTCGGAGCCGGGAATCCCGGCGCTGCCCGTGGGGCCGGGTCCGCTGTCCTTCGGACAGCAGCGGCTGTGGCTGCTGGACCGGCTCCAGCCGGGCCGGCCCGACTACAACATGCCCGGCGCCGTGCGGTTGACCGGGGAGCTGGACCGCGCCGCCGCGCTGGCCGCGCTGGAGGACGTCGTCGCCCGGCACGAGGTGCTGCGTTCGCGGATCGAGGAGACCGAAGAGTGCCGGGCCGAAGGGGTCTTCGCGGCCCGCGTCGTGCCCGGCCCGGCCTCGATGTTCACCCCGCTGTTCACCGACCTGTCGGAGCTGGGTGCGGCGGCCGGGGAGCGGGCGCGAGAGCTGGCGGCGCAGGACGCCGCGCTGCCCTTCGACCTGGCCGCGGCGGGCCCGCTGCGGGCCCGGCTCGTGCGGATCGCGGCGCAGGAGCACCTGTTGGTGATCGTCGCCCACCACATCGCCTTCGACGGCTGGTCGGTGGGAGTGTTCTGGCGGGAGTTCTCCGCCGCCTACCGGGCCCGCACCCTCGAAGGAGCCGAGCCGCTGCCGCACCTCGTGGTCTCCTACCGGGATTTCGCGTCCTGGCAGCGAGAACGGCTCAGCGATGGCGCGCTCGCGGACACCTTGGACTACTGGCGCGGCCGGCTCGACGGGCTCGCCCCGCTGGACCTGCCCACCGACCGGCCCCGGCCGGCCACCCCGTCCGGGCGCGGCGAGCAGTTCTCCTTCGAACTGCCCGAGCCGCTGCTGCGGGGCCTGCGCGACCTGGGCCGCCGGCACGACGCGACCCTGTTCATGGTCCTGCTGGCAGGCTTCCAGGCCCTCCTGGCCCGCTGGTCGGGCGGCGAGGACGTGGCGGTGGGCTCCCCCATCGCCGGGCGCGACCGCACCGAACTGGAGCCGCTCATCGGCTTCTTCGTCAACAGCCTGGTGCTGCGCACCGACCTGTCCGGCGATCCCGGCTTCGGCGAGCTGCTGGACCGGGCCCGTGAGACGGCCCTGGGTGCGTACGCCCACCAGGAGGTGCCGTTCGAGCGCCTGGTGGAGGAGGTGCGGCCGGAGCGCGACCTGAGCCGCAACCCGCTGTTCCAGGTGATGCTGGTGCTGGACGAGGAGGCCTCGAAGCCGCCCGCCCTGCCCGGCCTGGACGTCGAACCGCTCTCGCTGGCCAGCGGCGCTTCGAAGTTCGACCTGTCGCTGTACTTCGTCGAGGAGGAGGGGGCGCTGCGCGGCGAGGCCGTGTTCGCCACCGACCTGTTCGACCGGGCGAGCGTCGCGCGGATGGCGTCGGCACTGGCCGGACTGCTCGCGGCCGCGGTCGCCGATCCCGCCACCCCGTTGAGCGCCCTGCCCCTGATGGACGCGGCCGAGGAGGCCCTGCTCCTGGAAGCGGGCGGCGGAGGCGTCGAGCCTGGCCCCGGGCGGGCGCTCCCCGTGCTCGTCGGCGAGCAGGCCCTGCGCACGCCGGGGGCCGTCGCCGTGGACGACGGCGAACGGGCCCTCACGTACGCCGGGTTGTGGGAGGCGTCGGGCCTGCTGGCCCGGGAGTTGGCCCGCCTGGGTGTGGGTCCGGAGACGGCGGTGGCCGTGTGCGCGGAGCGCTCCGTGCTGCTGCCGGTGGCGCTGCTGGGCGTGCTGCGTTCCGGCGGCATGTACGTGCCCGTGGACCCCGGGTACCCGGCCGACCGGATCGGCTACATGATCGCGGACAGCGGTGCCCGGGTGCTGGTGGTGTCGGGTCTGCCCGGCCCCGCCGAGGCGCCGGACGGGGTCGCCGTGCTGGACCTCGACGCGCTGACCGGGACCGCGGCCTCCGCGGGCCGCGAGCTCGAACCCGCGCGGCCCGAGCGCGCCCCGGAGCCGGAGCAGCCGGCGTACACCCTGTACACCTCGGGTTCCACGGGACGCCCGAAGGGGGTCACCGTCCCGCACCGGGCGCTGGCCAACTTCACCCGGGACATGGTGCGCAGGCTGGAACTGACGGCCGGTGACACGGTCGCGGCCGTCACCACCGCCTCCTTCGACATCGCCGTGCTGGAGCTGCTGGTCCCGCTCGTGTGCGGGGCGACCGTACGGGTCGTCGATCGGGAGACCGCACGGGACGGCGCCCTTCTCGCGAAGGAGCTGGACGCCGCGCCCGTCACGGTCGTCCAGGCCACCCCGGCGACCTGGCACCAGCTGATGGAGTCCGGCTGGCAGGCGCCCCGCGTACGGGCCCTGTGCGGCGGCGAGGCGCTGCCGCCGGCCCTGGCCGAGCGGATGCGCACGGCGCTGGGCACGGTCCGCAACGTGTACGGGCCGACGGAAACCACCGTCTGGTCCACGGCCCACCGGTTGTCCGGTCCGGTCGGTGACGGGCCGGTGCCCATCGGCTCGGCGCTCGCCAACACCCGGCTGCGCGTACTGGACGCGAACCTGCGGCCGGTGCCGGTCGGCGTGTTCGGCGAGCTCTACATCGGCGGCGACGGGGTGGCCCGCGGCTACCACGGGCGGCCGGCGCTGACCGCGGAGCGGTTCGTACCCGACCCGTACGCGGCGGGCGAGCGGCTGTACCGCACCGGTGACCTCGTACGGCGCCTCGCGGACGGCGGCCTGGAGTACCGCGGCCGGGCCGACGGCCAGGTGAAGGTGCGCGGCCACCGGATGGAGCTCGGCGAGATCGAGTCCGCGCTCGCCCGTCACCCGCGGGTGGCGGCGGCGGCCGTGGCCGTGCACGGCACGGGGGTGGACGCCGTACTGGCCGGCTACGTGACCTGGCGGGAGGGGGCGGGCGAGGTCTGCGAACTCGGCGAGATCGGCGACTTCCTGCGCCAGGACCTCCCCGAGTACATGGTGCCGGCCGTCCTCACGGCGCTGGAGCGGCTCCCGCTCACCCCGAACGGCAAGCTCGACCGCAAGGCGCTGCCCGCTCCTTCGGCGGACGCGGTACGCGGCGGGGGCGCGGGCCGGATCGCCCCGCGCGACACCACCGAGCTGCGGATGGCGCGGCTGTGGGAGCAGACCCTGGGCACGTCCCCGATCGGGGTGCGCGACGACTTCTTCGCACTCGGCGGCCACTCGCTCAAGGCCTTCGCCCTGATGGCGGCCGTGCGCCGGGAGTTCGGGGTGGAACTGCCGCTGAACATGGTCTTCCGCCGGCGCACCGTCGAGCTGCTCTGCGAGGCCCTGCCGGAGGCGGGGGCGGCCGCGGCCCGGCTGCTGGTCCCGCTCGCCGACGGGGACCCGTCCAGGCCGCCGCTGATCCTGGTCCACCCGCGGGGCGGCGACGTCGTCTGCTACCGGGACCTGGTGCGGGACCTGTCCGCCCGTCCCGGCGGCGACCGGCGGATCCTCGGCCTGGAGTCCGTGGGCTACAACACCGGCGAGACCCCGCTGGAGCGGGTGCCCGAGATGGCGGAGCGCTACCTGGCCGCGCTCCGCGCGGAGCAGCCGCAGGGCCCGTACCTCCTCGCCGGCTGGTCGTTCGGCGGAACGGTGGCCTACGAGATGGCCGCCCGGCTGGAAGCCGCGGGCGAGGAGGTGGCCTTCCTCGGACTGATCGACGCGGCCGCTCCGGGTGCCGCTGCCGGCAGCCGGTCCGGCGCGGCGGGGCCGGGCGATCCGGACCTGCTGCGGTACGGGATCGCGGCGGGGCTCGACGCCGGCTCGGCGCGCGAACTGGACGAGGAGGAGCTGCTCGACGTCCTGGTGCGCCGCGGCCGCGCGGAGGGCACTCTTCCGCGCACCTCCCCCACGGAGGCCCTGCGCAGGCTGCTGCGGGTCGCCGAGGCGAACGGGGCGGCCTCCGCCGCCTACCGCACCGACGCCGTACTCGGTGTCGACCTGCACCTGTTCACGGTCGACGAGCGCCACCCCGAGCTCGCGACCCCGCTGGTCGACCCGGCGGCCTGGCGGCCCCGCACCGACGGCGCCGTCGTACGGGCCGCGGTCCCGGGCAACCACCACGACCTGGTGGACACCCCGCACTGCGCCGCGCTGGCGCGGTTGCTCGCCGCGGCCCTGCCCCGCTGACCCACCGCACGCCGACCGACCCTTCCGCATCACCGATCCGTCCTGGAGAGCACCGTGAACGACGCGTCCCCGCAGCAGTACCTGGTCGTGGCCAACGACGAGGAGCAGTACTCCCTCTGGGAGGCCGGCCGGTCCGTCCCTCCGGGCTGGCACGACCAGGGTGTGCACGGAACGAAGGAAACGTGCCTGGAGCACATCGAGCGGGTGTGGACCGACATGCGCCCGCTGAGCCTGCGCCTGAACATGGCCGGCTGACCCGACGATCCCCGGGCACCACGCCGCCCCGGCGGTCCGCGTAGCGGGCTGCCGGGGCGGTGCGGCGGTGCCGGAAGGAACCCCCTATGACCGGCTCGTATCCGGGCGGCTCCGCATCCTCGCGCCGCCTCACCCCGCTGGCCGCCCCGCTGGCCGCCCTGGTGGCGGCCTCCGGGATCTCCTCGCTCGGCATGGCCGCGACCCTGGTCGCCGTGCCCTGGTTCGTCCTGCACAGCACCGGCAGCGGCACCCGGACGGGGCTCGTCGCCACCGCCGAGGTGCTGGGCCTGCTGTGTTCCGCCGTACTCGCGGGGCCGGTGGTCGACCGGCTGCCCGTACGCGCGACGAGCGTGGGGGCGGACCTGCTGACGGCCGCGGCGATCAGCCTGATCCCGCTCCTGCACTCCTGGGACGCCCTGCCCCTGCCCGTCCTGATCGTCCTGGTCTTCCTGGTGGGGGCCGCCCGCGGGCCGTCCGACACCTCCAAGCAACTGCTGCTGCCCGCCGCGATGGAACGCGCCGGGGTGACGGCGGAGCGGGCCACCGGATGCGTGGAGGGTGCCCGGCGGATCGGCATGATGGCGGGGGCGCCGCTGGCCGGTCTGCTCATCTCGACGGTCGGCCCCGTACGCACCCTGTACGCGGACATGGCGGCGATGGCGCTGTGCGCCCTGCTGGTGACGGCCCTGGTCCCGGTGGTGGCGCGGGCCCGGCCGGCCGGCGGGGCGGCGGGAGGCTCGTACGCCGGGGAACTGCGGTTCGGACTGGCGCAGTTGCGCCGGGACCGGCTCCTGGGGGCGATGGTGGGGGTCCTGATGCTGACCAACGCCCTGGACGGGGCGCTGAACGGGGTGCTCTACCCGGCCTACGGAACCCAGGTGCTGCACAGCAGCGCCCTGTTCGGGGCGATGATCACCGCCATGGGCGCGGGCGCCCTGCTCGGGGCGGCCCTGTACGGCTGGGCGGGCCACCGGCTGCCCCGGCGCGCGGCCTTCGTCGGGGCGTTCGTCCTGGTCGGGGCGGTGCGCTGTGCGGCGCTGGCGGCCGAGCCGCGGGTGCCGGTGCTGCTGGCGGCGCTGGCCCTGTCCGGGATCGGATCGGGGGTGGTGGGGCCGCTGATGATGTCGGTGGCCTACGAGCGGGTGCCCGAGGAGGTGCGGGGGCGGGTGTTCGGCCTGCTGGTGGCCGTCGCGCTGGCGGCGACCCCGCTGGGGATGCTCGGTGCGGGCCTGGTCCTCGACGCCTCGGGGCTGGTGGCGGCGCTGCTGGGCACGGGGGCGCTGTACCTCGCGGTCACCCTGGCGCCGCTGGTCCTCCCGGTGTGGCGGGAGCTCGACGCCCGCGGCTCTGCCGGGACTTCGGGGACTTCGGGGACTTCGGGGACTTCGGGGATCGCGGAGGGGCCGGCCGGGAGCCGGAGCAGCTCGCCGACCGCGCCGGTAGCCGGAATCCTGACCGAACAGGCCTAGTTGGTCCGCTTTTGAGGCCCCTCACCATCGGGCCAGGCAGCTTGCTGAGCTGTCGGACCCACCGCCAAAGTGCCCCGGGCACGGCAAGGTTGGTCCTGCACCGACCGGCGCGGACGGCCCACGAAGCAGTTCGCGCGCACACCAGACCGCTCGCCTTCCTGGGGATCCCATGCTCAAGCGTTTTGTCATCGCCCTGTCCGCGGCCGCCTCCGCCCTGCTGCTGCCCGCGGCCGGCGTCGCGCAGGCCGCCGACGACACCTCGGCCACGACCACCGCGACGACCGCCACCGGAGGGGAGAACAGCACCACGACCCCGACGACGCACCAGATCGTGACGCCCGACGGCCGGGTGTTCACGGTCGGCGCCGGCACGCTGGGCACCCGCAACCGCGACACGGCCGACAGCTCCTGGGGCGGCTGACCCGGACGGCCCGTCAGGGCCCGCCGAAAGGGGGGAGGGAGGATAGGGTCGCGATCCTCCCTCCCCCCTTTCCTGTTCCGCCCGCCCCGGCGCGGCCGCCGTCAGCCGCCCCGGGGCCCGAGACAGACGACGGCGTACTGGGCCCCCGGTGCGTCGATGTACCGGCGCGACCAGCCGGCCGGTACGTACAGCAGCTCGCCCGGCAGCAGCCGGCACTGGAACGACTCCGGCCGGCCGTTCTCGGCGGTCCCCGTCAGCTGCCAGGTCACGGCGCCGGCGATCTGGTGGACCAGGAGGTGCTCCCGGCCCCCGGGCTGCGCGGTCCAGACGGCGTCCGGCCCTCCGCCCGGGGTGGATCCGGGGGTCTCCACCCGGTCCAGCCGGACGGACAGTCCGGTCAGGGCGCCCAGTTCGGCGGTGAAGCGGTCCGCCTGGGCCGGCCGCACACCGCCCTCCGCCGGGAGGGCGCCCGCGTCATCGGCGTCGCCGAACGCCGGGTTGTCGTACTCGGGCCACAGCACGCCCGGCGCCCGGTCCAGGTGGACCGAGAGGAACAGGACGACCTCCCGCAGGTGCGGGGTCCCCCGGCCGCGGCCCGCGTCCGTCACGTCCATGGCACGTCCCTCTTGCTTCGGCGACTCGGCAGCTCTCATCCCAGCAGCATGCGACACGCCCGCCAGCCGCGACAGACACGAGAACGCGTGACATCCGGGCCGCGAGGGTGCTACCCGCCGTCCTCCTCGGCCTCGGCCGCCTCTTCGGCGTCGGGGTCCCGGTCCAGCAGGCCGCGCGCGGCGGCCGCCACGCCCGCCTGGAAGCGGCTGCCCGCACCGAGCTCGTGCATGATGTCGGCGATGTGGCGCCGGGCCGTGCGCAGCGACATGCCCAGGCGCCTGGCGATGGCCTCGTCCTTCAGCCCGGCCGCGAGCAGCCGGATGATCGTTTCATGGATCTCCCGGGCCACCTCCTCCAGCCCCTGGCCCGCCGCGGCCGAGAAGGGCGAGGCCAGGTCCCAGGTCTGGTCGAAGATGCTGCACAGGTAGGCGACGGTGGAGGGCTCGCGGATCACCACGGCGCCCCAGCTGCCGTCGGCGACCGGGATGAAGGCCAGCTCCCGGTCGAAGGCGATGAGCCGGCCGAACAGTTCGTGCGCCGTGCGGTACTGCGCCCCCAGGGCGGAGGTGGCCGCGACGTAGGCCTGGCTCGGTCCGTTGAACCGGGCCGTGTGGTGGTAGAGCGTGCGGATCGAGATGCCCCGCTGGAGCATCGTCTCGTCCCGCCGCAGTGCCTCCTGCATCGCCTCCGGCACCCTGCTGCCACCCCCGGGCTGTGAGCTGAGCATCTCGGTGGCGCAGTTGAGCGAGGCCCGGTTCAATGCCCCGCGCACGTCCTCCAGGCTGGCCAGGACCTCCAGCGACTCCCCCGTGGAGCGGCGGCCCAGATAGTGCGGCAGGAAGCGTCCCAGGTCCTCACGGATCGAGCTGATCTCCCGCTGCTGGTCCCGGATCCGCGCCTCCAGGGGCGCGACGAGCTGCTCGGCGGCGGTGTCCGGGGCCACGGCGAAGGCGACCGACGGGTCCGCCGGGCTCATGTGGAGCAGCCGTGACGCGCGTAGACGCTCCACGCTGCGGCAGACGTCGACCGGGTCGAGGCCCGTGCCCGCGGCCACCGCGACCTCGTCCACCGTGCGGTGTTCGAGCACCCAGCCGTAGACATCGATGTCAGCATCGGCGTTCTTGGGATCCGGCTCCCCATCAGATTTTTGCATTGCCCTACTTTGCACTTTTCACCCCGGGTCGCTTTGCTGCCAGGCACCTTGGTGAGGTGCCCGCCCCCTGGCGCCAGGATATGCAGCGGGCAAGGCTGTACGGGACGAACAGCAGCGGGTATCCGGCCACTTCAGGACCCGGGACGACCGAAACGGTGCGATCACGCACAGCGTGATCGCACCGTCGCCCGGGGGCGCCCCCGCCGCTCCCCTCCACCTTCACCATCGATCCGGAATCCGGAGCCCCACATGCTGGACAGCACGCTCACCGCCCCCGCACCGGCACTGCCCGCCCTGACCCCCCGCGAGCACGAGGTACTCGCCTACCTCGCGCAGGGGCACACGTACCGGATGATCGCCTGCCAGATGGGGTTGAGCCCGCACACGGTCGACACCTACCTGCGGCGACTGCGCAGCAAGACCGGTTCGGTCAACCGGACCCAGCTCACCCACATCGCCTTCCGGCTGGGCTACTGAGCCCCCTCACTGCCGTACGGTTTCTGCAGATGAGAGAAACACATCGCCCGCGGGAGACCGCGGGGGATTCCGGGCCGGAG
>NZ_JBHXKA010000009.1:0-29466 GCF_042722885.1 Streptomyces sp. NPDC058401 | reverse complement strand
CCTCCCGCGCGGCCGTGGCCGGGGTTCCGGGGGCCTCGACCCCGTCCCCGTCCCCGGTCCCGTCCTCGGTCCCGTCGTCGTCCTCGAAATCGCGCATCCGGCGCAGCGGGGAGCACAGCAGGACCAGCGGGGCCACCGACAGGGCGGCGGCGCACAGCCACAGCGCGTCGCGCACGCCCAGCAGTTCACCGAGGAACCCCGCCAGGAGGCCGCTCAGCGGCAGGACGCCCCATACGAGGAAGCGCATCGTGGCGGTCATCCGGCCGAGCAGGTGCGGCGGGCAGACGGTCTGCCGGTAGGTGACCTGGCAGATGTTGTAGAGGGTGACACCGGCCGACTGGACGAACGAGCCCAGGACGAACAGGCCGATCCTCCAGTCCTTGTCCGCGAGCGGGAGCAGCAGACCGAAGGGCATGGTCACCAACAGGGACAGCCACGTGAGCCGGGCCGCGCCGACGGCCCGGGTCACCCGGTCCGCGACGGTCGCCGCGAGCACCGAGCCGATCGTGGCCGTCGTCAGCACCCAGCCGACGGCCGCGGGCGGCAGCCCCACGGTGCGGGTCAGGAAGAGCACCTCGATGGCCATCACCGCGCTGAGGAACAGGTTCACGGCGGCGGTGTTGAGGGCGATCAGCCGCAGGACGCGGTGGCTCAGGACGTAGTCCAGCCCCTCACGGATGTCCCGCAGCAGGTGGCGGCGGGGGGCCGGCTCCGGCTTCTCCTCGCGGACGCCGATCCGCCCCAGCAGCACCACGGACACCAGAGAGGTGACGGCCTGGCCGGCCAGCGTCCCGGCGGCGCCGAGCAGTTGCACCAGGAAACCGGCGATGCCGGGGCCGGCGAACTCCGCGCCCGACCGCACCGTCTCCAGCTTCGAGTTGCCGGCGGTCAGGGTGTCCTTGCCGATGAGCGTCGGCAGGTAGCTCTGGTCGGCGACGTCGCCGAACAGCCGGGCGCAGCCCAGCAGCAGGGCGACCGCGTACAGCAGCGGCATGGAGTGCAGGCCGAGCAGGTAGGCCACCGGCAGCGCCGTCAGCAGGACGGTGCGCGCCAGGTCCGCGGCCATCATCACGCGGCGCCTGCGCATCCGGTCGACCCAGGCACCGGCCGGCAGGCCCAGTACCAGGAAGGCCGCGTGTTCGGCGGCGGCCAGCAGGCCCGCCTGCATCGGCGAGGCGTCCAGGGTGAGCACCGCCATCAGCGGGAGGGCGACGTAGGTGATGCTGCTGCCCAGCTCGTTGCAGATGTGCGAGGACATGAAGAGACGGAAGTCCCTGCGCTGCCGGTGCTCCGCGCTGGGCACGGACTCGGTGGACTCGTCGGTGGTGACGGACACGGGTGCGTTCCTTGTCTGGGTGCGGACGGGGTCCGCGGGTCGCTGGTTCATCGGGGGGCGGGCGCGGGAAGCGCCCGGGGGTCGAGCTTGCCGCCCGGGGTGCGCGGCAGCCGCTCCATCAGGGTCACGGTGGCCGGTACGAGGTACCCGGGCATGTTGGCCAAAAGGTGACGGCGCAGGGCATCCGGGGTCAGCGCGCTGCCGGGGGTGAGGGCGGCCCAGGCGGCCAGCTGCGGTCCGCCGTCCGCCGCGACGGCGCGGGCGACCACGTCGACCACGTCCGGGTGGGCGGCCACGGCCGCCTCCACCTCCTTCAGTTCGACGCGGTGCCCGCGGATCTTGACCTGGTCGTCGGCCCGCCCGAGGAAGACGAGCGGACCGCCGGGTGCCCGCGTGACCCGGTCGCCCGTGCGGTACATGCGCTCGCCCGGGGCGCCGGCGAACGGGTCGGCGACGAACCGCTCGGAGGTCAGCGCCGGCCGGCCGTGGTAGCCGCGGGCCAGGCAGGAGCCCGCCAGGTAGAGCTCGCCCGGAGCGCCGGGGGGCGCCTCGCGCAGTTCCTCGTCGAGGACGTAGGCGCGTACGCCGGCCAGTGGTTCGCCGAGCGGGATCAGTTCGTCGCCCGCGAAGGCGGCCAGTTCCGCCGGTCCGGGCTCGTAGGAGGTGGCGGTGATCGTGGACTCGGTGAGGCCGTAGCAGCTGACCACCGGGGGGTGACCGGCGGCCGCCCAGCGCACCAGGTCCGCGGTCCGGCCCGCGTCGCTGCCGATCACCACGCGGCGCAGCGCGTCCGGCAGCGCCCGCGGGGCGCGCTCCAGGTCCTTGGCCCACTGCGTCCAGTACGGGGTGGGCAGGTTGACGACGCTGATCCGCTGCTCGGCGAGGAACGGCTCCAGTTCGGCGGGCGAGAGGACGTTGTCGGTGACGAAGACGGCCGTGCCGCCCGTGCACCAGGTGGGCAGGGCCTCTTCCAGGCTGACGTCGAAAGCGGGGGCCGCGAACTGCAGCACTGCGTCCGCGGCGGTCAGCCCGTAGCGTTCGGCCAGGGTGCGGACCTGCGCGGCGAGCCCGGTGTGGCCGACCGCGACCGGCTTGGGCAGCCCGGTGGAGCCGGAGGTGAAGAGCACGTAGGCGAGGGCGCCCGGGGCGATGCCGGCGGGCGGTCCGGCCGCCGCCGTGGGGGCGACGGTGGTCGTGGGGGCGGCGGTGGTCGTGGCGGCGGCGGTGGTCGTGGCGGCCCAGAACAGCTCGCGTCCGGTACGGCGTTGCAGCATCGCGGCCGCGTACGTGTCCGGGGTGACCGCGTGCCGGGTGCCGGCGGCGTCCAGCAGGGTGCGCAGCCGCTCGTCGGGGGCCTCGAGGTCCACGAGGAGGGCGGCGGCGCCCGCGTACCAGATGCCCAGCAGCCCCACCGCCCAGTGGATGCCCCGGCGCACCCCCAGGAGCACGGTGTCCTCCGGTCCGGCGCCGGCGGCGCGCAGCTCCTCGGCCACCGCCCGGGCCCGCCGGTCGAGCTGGCGGTAGGTCAGCTCCCCTTCGGCCGCACGGACGGCGGTGGCCTCGGGTGTGATCCCGGCCCGGTGCGCGATGAGCAGGGGCACGGGGGTGGTCTCGCTGGGGCTCATGGTGGTGGTGTCTCCTGGGGATACGGGCCGGGTGCGGGCGGGCTCTTCGCGGGGGCACGGCGCGGCCGGGCCCGGTCGGGTGGGGTCAGGCCCCGTCGCGGGAGCGGGGGCGCAGGGCGGGGCGGGCGGGGGCGGCGGGTGCTGTTGCGGCCTCGGCCAGCCGGGCCGAGATGCCCGCCGGGGTGGGCGTCTCGAAGAGGTCGCGGATGCCCAGCCGTACCCCGAGCTCGGTGCCGATGCGTCCGGTCAGCCGGGTGGCGAGGAGGGAATGGCCGCCGTGGGCGAAGAAGTCGTCGTCCATGCCCGCCTCCTGGAGGCCGAGGACGGACGCGAAGATCTCGCAGACCGCCTTCTCCGCGGGGGTCGAGGGCAGCCGGCCGGCCGGGCGGTGCACGGTGGCCGGGTCGGGGAGCGCCTTGCGGTCGAGCTTGCCGTTGACGGTCAGGGGGAAGTGCGGCAGGTGCAGGAAGAGCGACGGGACCATGTAGTTGGGCAGGGTGCGGCCCAGTTCCGTGCGGAGCTCCTCGGCGGTGGGCGGTCCGGTGAAGTAGCAGACGAGCCGTTGCTGGCCCGCGTGGTCCCGGTCGACGGCGACGACGGCCTCTCCCACGCCGGGTACGGCGCGCAGCGCGGTCTCCACCTCGCCGAGTTCGATGCGGTTGCCGCGGATCTTGACCTGGTGGTCCTGCCGGCCGAGGAAGTCGAGCTGCCCGTCGGCCCGCATCCGGGCGAGGTCCCCGGTGCGGTACATGCGGCTGCCCGGCTCGGCGCTGAAGGGGTCGGGGACGTAGCGCTCGCTGCTGCGGCGGGGGTCGCGCAGGTAGCCGGGGCCCACGCCGGTGCCGCCGATGAAGAGCTCGCCGGGTACGCCGGGGGGTACGGGTGCGAGCGCGGCGTCCAGCAGGTACAGGGTGTTGTTGCGCAGCGGGCGGCCGACGGGCAGCCGGCCGTGTTCCAGCTGGGCGTGCACGTCGGGCCCGATGAAGGCGTGGGTGTTGTCGTCGGAGCACTCGGTGAGGCCGTAGGCGTTGACGATCGCCGCCTGCGGGTGGTGCGCGTACCAGCGGGTGCACAGTTCGGGGGGCAGCACCTCGCCGTTGACGACGAACCAGCGCAGCTCGGGCAGGGCCGGCGGCCGCACCCCGGTGTCCCACAGGTCGACGGCGGCGCGCACGAAGGAGGGCACGGTCTCCAGGACGGTGATCCCCCGGTGCGCGGCTTCGCCGAAGAGGGCGGCGGGGTCGGGGGCGGTGTCCCGGGAGACGAGGTGGACCTGTCCGCCGGTGATCAGCGGGGCGAGCATCTGCCATACGGAGATGTCGAAGGTCAGCGGGGCGTTCATCACCACGCGGTCGCCCTCGCCGAGGGCGAAGTCCTCGATCTTGGCCAGGAGGTGGTTGTTCATGCCCCGGCGGTGGACCATGGCGCCCTTGGGCTTGCCGGTGGAGCCGGAGGTGAAGCAGACGTAGGCGAGGGCGTCCCGGCCGCCGGCCGGCGCCGGGCGTTCCCCGGACACGGCCGCATCGTCGATCACGAGGACGGGCAGTCCGCCCGGGACGGCGGCGGCGATCTCCCCGGCGCGGGTGCGCTGTTCGGGGGCGGCCAGCAGCCGGCCGATCCCGCCGCTCGCGAGGAGGTCGGCGGTACGGGTGACCGGGCCCTCGGGGTCGAGCGGGACGTACGCCGCTCCGGCCCCGAGGATGCCGAGCAGCGCGACGGGAACGCGGGCGGTGGGCTCGCTGAGTACGGCGACCAGGTCGCCGGGGCGCACCCCGTCGGCGAGCAGGGCCAGGGTGAGGGCGTCGGCGCGGGCGACGAGGGCCGCGTAGGTCAGCTCGCGGCCGGTGTCGTCGGTGGTGGCGACGGCCTCGGGGCGGCGCTCCGCCTGCTGCCGTACGCGCTCGACGGCCTCCGCGTACTGCTCGTCGCGCGCGGTGTCGTTCCATTCGACCAGGACGCGGTGGCGTTCGGCCGGGGAGAGCAGGTCCACGGTGCCCACCGGGCACGACGGGTCGTCGGCGACGGCCTGCAGGAGCCGGGCGAGGCGTTCCAGCAGGGCCTGGGCGGTGTCCCGTTCGAAGATGTCGGGACGGTAGTCGATCTGCAGGCGCAGCCGGTCGCCGGGGATGGCGGTCAGCGAGAGCGGGTAGTGGGCGGCGTCGTGGGGGTCGACTCCGGTGACCTCGAGTCCGCCCGCGCCGAGGGCGGCGAGGCCGGCCGCGTCGACCGGGTAGTTCTGGAAGGCGACGCAGGAGTCGAAGAGCTCCCCCGCTCCGGCGAGCCGCTGGATCTCGACCAGGCCCAGGTGGTGGTGGTCGATCAGCCGCGCCTGCTCGTCCTGGAGCCGCTCGAACAGTGCGACGAGCGGCTCGGCGGGGTCGATGCGGACCCGGACCGGCACGGTGTTGATGCACAGGCCCACGATGTCGGCGACACCGGGCAGTTCGGGATCGCGGCCGCTGACGACGGCGCCGAAGACCACGTCCTCGGAGCGGATCTGGCGGCCGAGCAGCAGCCCCCAGGCGCCCTGGAGGAGGGTTCCGGAGGTGATCCGGTGGTCGCGCGCGAGGGCGCCCAGCCGTTCGGTCAGGGATGCGGGGAGGTACGTCTCGACGCGGTCGGGCAGGACCGTGCCGGGCGGCGGGGACACGGGCGCGGTGCGGGTGCCGCCCGCGAGGCCGTCGAGCGCGCGGCTCCAGGCGTCCTGGGCGGCGACGGTGTCGCGGCTGTGGAGGCGGCCGAGGAAGGCGGAGTACGGGGTGACCGGGCCCAGTGGCGCGTCGTCGGCATGGTGCAGGGCGAGGAGTTCGCGCACCAGGACCGGCCAGGACCAGCCGTCCATCAGGATGTGGTGGTAGGTGAGCAGCAGCCGGTGGGAGAGCGGGCCGGTGCGGATGAGGGTGAAGCGCAGCAGCGGCGGCCGGGCGAGGTCGAAGCGGGTGGCCCGGTCCTCGGCGAGGAGGGTGTCGACGGCGGCGGTGCGCCCGGTCTCGTCGAGCCCGGTCAGGTCCACCTGCTGCCAGGGGGTCCGTACGCCGCGCCGGACGACCTGGGCAGGTTCGCCGGTGGCGCGGCGCAGAAAGGCGGCGCGCAGGTTGGCGTGCCGTTCCAGGACGGTGTCGGCGGCGGCGCGCAGCCGGTCCGGGTCGAGGGGGCCGTCGAGGTCGAGGAGCAACTGGGCCACGTAGACATCGCGTTCGTCCTCGTCGTAGAGGGCGTGGAAGAGGATGCCGTCCTGGAGCGGGGAGAGCGGCAGGACGTCCTCGACCAGCGAGCGGGCGGCGGGAGCCGCGGCGGGAGCCGCGGCGGGCGCGGCGGTGGGAGCGGCAGTGGGAGCGGGGGTGGACGGCGGGTGGTTCATCGTGGTGTTCCTTCTGGGGTCAGGCGGTCTGGGTGCGGCGGGCCCGGCGGACGATCGGCGGGTCTTGCGCGGCGGCGCCCGCGGCCGCCGCGGCGGGCAGGGCCGCGGCGAGTTCGGCGACGGTGGGGCCGGTGAAGAACTGTCGGATGCCGATGGCGGCTCCGAAGCGCGTCCGGACCTCGGCGAGCAGCTGGGTGGCGAGCAGGGAGTGGCCGCCCAGGTCGAAGAAGCTGTCGTGGACGCCGATCCGCGGCAGGCCGAGGACCTGCTCCCAGATCGCGCACAGGGCACGCTCGTCGTCGGTGCGCGGCTCCTGGTGGGCACCGGCGGCGCCGGCCGTCGGGTCCGGCGCGGGCAGGGCGGCCAGGTCGGTCTTGCCGTTGGCCGTCACCGGGAAGGCGTGGAGCAGGGTCAGGGTGGTGGGCACCATGTAGTCGGAAAGCCGGGCGCGCAGATGTTCGCGCAGTTCCGCCGGGGTGGGGGCGGTGGCTCCCTCGGCCGGGACCGCGTAGCCCGCGAGCGCGGCGCCGGCGGCCGTGTCCACGACGGTGACGGCGGCCTGGCCCACCGCCGGATGGGCGGCCAGAGCGTGCTCGATCTCCCCCGGTTCGATGCGCAGCCCGCGGATCTTGACCTGCCGGTCGGCGCGGCCGAGGTACTCGACCTGGCCGTCGGCGTTCCAGCGGGCGAGGTCGCCGGTGCGGTACATGCGGGCGCCCGGTGGTCCGTACGGGCAGGCGACGAAGCGTTCGGCGGTCAGCGCGGCCCGGCCGAGGTAGCCCTGCGCGAGTCCGGCGCCGGCGATGTAGAGCTCGCCGGTGACGCCGGGCGCGGCGAGGCCGAGCCGTTCGTCGAGGACGTGGAGCTGCGTGCCGTCGAGCGGGCGGCCGATGGGCACCGTACCGTCGGGGGCGTCCTGGCCGGGGCCCACTGCGAAGGTCGCGGCGAAGGTGGTGGTCTCGGTGGGGCCGTACGCGTTGGTGACGGTGGTGCGGGGGCAGGCCTCGCGGACCCGGCGGACCATGGACGGGGAGGCGGCCTCGCCGCCGGTCATCACCTCGTGCAGGGAGCCGAGTGCGGGCAGGCAGCGGTCGGCGAGGACGTTGAAGAGGGTGGCGGTGAGGAAGGTTCCGGTGACCTGCTCCTCGGTCATCAGCCGGGCCAGCGCGTCGACGTCGAGGTCGCCGGGGGGTGCCACGACGACGAGCCCGCCGTTCAACAGCGGCACCCACAGCTCGTAGGTGGAGGCGTCGAAGGCGTGCGGGGAGCGGAACAGGACCCGCTCGTGCGCGCCACCGCGCCAGCGCCGGTCGGTGGCGAGGGCGACGACCTCGCGGTGGGAGACGGCCACGCCCTTGGGGACGCCGGTGGAGCCGGAGGTGTACATCAGGTAGGCGAGGGCGTCGGGATGTCCGGCCGGCCCGGCCGTCGCGGCCCTTTCGGCAGCCCCTTCGGAGGTCTCTTCGGCAGAGGGCTGCGCCGGGCGCAGTACGTGGCGCGGCCCCGCCGGTACGGGTTCGCCCTCCGGGACGTCGGTGACGAGGACGGTGGCCCCGGCCGCGGCGATCACGGCCTCGGTACGGACGCCGGGGGCCCGGGCGTCCAGCGGCAGGTAGGCGGCCCCGGCCTTGAGGATGCCCAGGCAGGCGGCCACCAGGTCGGCCGAGCGGTCCATCAGGACGGCGACGGCCTCGCCGGGGCGGACGCCGAGGGTGCGCAGCCGGCCGGCGAACAGCTCGGCCGTCGCTCCGAGTTCGGCGTACGTGGTCTCCCGGCCCGCGCAGCGCACGGCGGGCCGGTCCGGGTGGGCGGCGGCCCGCTCCTCGAAGGCCTCGTGGACGGTGCGGGCGTCGGCGGCGGCGGGTGCGCCCTGCCAGTGCCCGAGGAGGTCGGCCCGCTCCCCCGGCAGCAGTACGTCGAGTGCGGAGACCGGGATCCCGGGCTCGCGGACGACGGCGCCGATCAGCTGGACGAGCCGGTCCAGCAGGCGCCGGACCGTGCCCTCGTCGAACAGGTCGCTCGCGTACTCCAGGCCGAGGGCCAGGCCCCCGGGTGCTCCGGTGGCCGGGTCGTGGAGCTCCTCGACCTCCAGGGTGAGGTCGAACTTGGCGGTGTCGGTGCGCACCGCCTCCACCTGCGCGGTCAGGCCCGCGAAGGCGGGGGCCTGCGGCTCGGTGCGCTGGGCTGAGACGGCGACCTGGAAGAGCGGGTGCCGGGCGGCCGAGCGGGCCGGGTTGAGGCGTTCGACCAGCGATTCGAAGGGCAGTTCCTGGTGGGCGTACGTCGCCAGTGCGGCGGTGCGCACCCGGCCCAGTACCTCGGTGAACGTGGGGTCGCCGGAGGTGTCGGCGCGCACGATCAGGGTGTTGACGAAGAGCCCCACGAGGTCGGTGAGGGCTTCGTCGTCCCGCCCGTCGAGGGGGCAGCCGAGCGGCAGGTCGGTGCCGGCACCCAGGCGGGTGAGCAGGACCGCGAAGGCGGCCTGGACGGCCATGAACGGCGTGGCGCGGCCGTCCCGGGCCAGTGCGGCCAGACCCGCGTGGGTGGCGGCGTCGGTCCGTGCCTCCACCACCGCGCCCCGGTGGCCGGCGACGGCCGGGCGCGGCCGGTCGGCGGGCAGCGCCAGTTCGTCGGGCAGGCCGTCGAGGGCGTTCGCCCAGTGGGTGAGCAGTCGGGCGTGCAGGGAGTCGGGGTCCTGGGCCGGGCCGAGGAGCTCGCGCTGCCACAGCGCGTAGTCCGGGTACTGGACGGGCAGTTCGGGCCACTCGGGCGGCAGGCCGGCGGTCCGGGCGGTATAGGCGGCGGCGAGGTCACGGACGAGGATGTTGACGGAGTGGCCGTCACCCGCGATGTGGTGCAGGACCAGGAGCAGGTAGTGGTCCTCGTCCCCGTCCGTGAACAGGTCGGCGCGCAGCGGGGGTTCGGTGCACAGGTCGAAGGGGCGGGACGATGCCCGCGCGGCCGGCCCGGCGCGTTCGGCGGGCGGGCCCTCGGTGACGGTGAGCGCCGGGGCGGCGTCCGCGGGGTCCAGGACCCGCTGGTACGGGCGGCCCGCCTCGTCCGGGAAGACGGTGCGCAGCGCTTCGTGGCGGGCGCTCACGTCCGCGAGGGCGGCGTGCAGGGCGGTGCGGTCGAGGGCGCCGCTCAGCCGGAGCCCGACGGGGATGTGGTAGAGCGCGCCGTCGGCGCCGTCGCGGGCGTGGAACCACAGCCGCTGCTGGGCGTGGGACAGAGGGATCACAGCAGGGCTCCGAGCTGGGATTCGAAGGTGTCGAGGTCGGCCTGGCTGACCCGGGTGAGCGACACGTCGGAGGGGGTCAGGCCGCCGGCGTCCGGGCGGGCGGCGTGGGTGACGACGGCGCGCAGCATGGTGAACCACTCCTGGGCGAGGTCGTGGACCCACGGCCCCGCGAGGGCGTTGTCCGCCCAGGTCCAGGTGGCGCTGAGGGTGAGTCCGTCGGGGCCCTCGTGGGCGGCCGCGTTCACCTCGACGGCGTGCGCCATCGGAAGTCCCTCGTCGGCGTCGTCGAGGGCGAAGGCGTGCCCGGGAGCGGCGTCCCACGGTGCGTCGCCGCCCATCGGGAACCTGCCGAGGTAGTTGAAGCCGATCTGGGGGATGCCGCGCGCGGCGAGGCCTGCTCCGGTACGGGAGTTGAGGTGGCGCAGCAGGCCGAAGCCGATGCCCTTGTCCGGTACGGCGCGCAGTTCCTCCTTGACGAGGCGCAGGGCGGCGCCGATCGCCGGTCCGCCGGCCCGGGCCCCTTCGAGGTCGGGGCGGCCGAGAGCGAGGCGGACCGGGAACACGGTGGTGAACCAGCCGACGGTGCGGGAGAGGTCCGTGCCGTCGGCGACGTCCTCCCGGCCGTGCCCTTCGACGTCGACGAGGACGGCTCCCTCCTCGTCCGGCCCGTCCGCGCCCTCGGCGGCGCGCCGGCCGAGGACGGCCAGCGCGAGGGCGGTCAGCAGGACGTCGTTGACGGTGCCGTTGACGAGGCCGGGCGCGGTGGTGAGCAGGGGGCCCGTCACGTCCGGGCCCAGGGTGAGGGTGAGCGTGTGCTCCGGGCTCTCGGGGTCGAGGCCGCCGGGCGCGCGGACCCCGGCGAGGGCCTGCGGGGCCTCGCGCAGGGTCGCGGCCCAGCGGTCGGCCTCGGCGGTGCGGCGGCCGGAGGTGGCCTCCGCGCGCAGCAGGTCGGCCCAGTGCGCGAAGGGGGTGTGCGCCGGTTCCAGGACCGGCTCGCGGCCCTCGGCGAGGGCTGCCGCGCAGGTCCGCAGGTCGTCCTGGAGGATGCGCCAGGAGACTCCGTCGACGACCAGGTGGTGGATGACGAGCGCGAGGCGTCCCTGCTGTCCGGCTCCCCGGTCCATGAGGACGGCGCGCAGCATCCGGCCGTCGCGGGGCGAGAGCCGCCGCCGCGCCGCCCGCATCCGCTCCCGGGTCAGGGCGGGCAGTTCCGCGTCGCCCCTGCCGCGGGCGTCCACGTGGTCGAGCAGGTCCGCCGCGGTGACGGAGCCCGCGGGGGGTACGACCGGCTCGGCGCCGGCCGCGGCGATCCCGTCGGGCAGGCGCAGCCGGAGCATCTCGTGGGTGTCGAGGAGGGCCCGGACGGTGCGTTCGGCCTCGGCCGCCCCGAAGCCCGGCGGGGTGCGCAGCACGAGCGACTGGTTGTACGTGTCGACGGGACCGCCGAGTTCGGCCAGCCAGCCCATGATGGGGGTGGGGCTCAGCGGGCCCAGCCGGCGCGGGGGCACGGCCGGGCCCGCGCCGGCCCGTGCCCGGCCGTGGGCGCGGGCGGTGGCGGCGAGCGCGGTCACGTTCTCGGCGCGGAGCACGTCGCGGGTGGTGAGGACGAGCCCGGCCGCGCGGGCGCGGCTGACGACCTGGATCGCCTGGATGCTGTCCCCGCCCAGCCCGGTGAAGCTGTGGTCCGCGTCGACCTCGCCGTGGCCGAGTACGTCGGCGAAGAGGGTGCGCAGGGTCCGTACGGGGTCGGCCCCGGCGGGCTGCTCCGTGTGGTGGGCGGGCTCAGCCACGGGGGGTGTTCCCGGCGAGGGCGGCCACCAGGGAGGCGGGGCGCATGTCGGTCCAGACGCGCTCCACGTGGTCCAGGCAGGCCTGGCGGCCGTCGGGGCCGTGCACCACGTTCCAGCCGGCCGGGACGGGGTTGGCGGCGGGCCACAGGGAGTGCTGGAGTTCGTCGTTGCGGACGACGACGTAGGAGGCGTTGTCGTTCTCGAAGGGGTTGCTCACGGCGGTTCGCCTTTCGGTTCGGGTGGGCGTGTACGGGGTGTACGGCGCCTCGTGCGACGGGTGGTGGTGGGTGGATCAGGAGCGGGGCGCGGCCTCGATGTCGAGGCGGATCAGAGCGCGGGCCGCGTCGAGGGCCGCGTGCACGCCTTCGGGCTGCCGGTGGCGGGCGATCACGTGCCCGAGCCGGTCGGAGGCACTGCGGGGGCTGCGCACGGGCGTGCCGGGGGCGGCGGTGACCAGCACCGACTCGACCCCGTCGACGGCTTCGGCGGCCCGGGTGCCGTGGGCGGCGGTGAGGGTGCCGTCGGTGTCGGCGAGGAGGAACTGGATGCCGGCGTGGCCGGCGTCCTCGGACTTCAGGTGCGGGGGCAGGCCGAGTGCGGCGCGGAGCTGCTCGCCGAGGAGGTCGACCCCGGTGGCGAGCCGGATCAGTTCGGGGATCATGCCTCCGGCCGGGCGCGGGTTGATCTCGATGAGAGCCGGTCCGTCAACGGTCAGTTTGACCTCGGTGTGGGTGGCTCCCAGCCGGATCCCGGCCGCGTCCAGGGCGGCCGTCACCGTCTCGGTGATCGCCTGTGCGGTGGTGGCGGGCAGTGGGGCGGGGAAGAGGTGGCGGTGCTCGACGAAGTAGGGGGTCGCGGTCACCGACTTGGCGGTGATGCCCACGCACTCGGCCCGTCCGTCCCGGCTGAACATCTCGACGCTGTACTCGGGCGCGTCGAGGTACTCCTCGACGAGGACGGTGCGGGCGGTGGGCATGCCCCGTACGTTGGTGCCGATCGCGAGGATCCGCTCGATCTGGGCGCGGGCCTCGTCCTCGTCGGCGCAGAGCAGGACGTTCGTGGAGCCCGAGTCGTCGGCCGGCTTGACCACGCAGGGCAGTCCGGTCCGGGCGATGGCGGCCGCGGCCCCGTCCGGCTCGCGGACCAAGGCGTAGCGGGGCTGGCGGACGTCCGCGGTCCGCAGCCTCTCGCGCAGGGCCGACTTGTCGCGGCAGAGGGCCACCGCCTCGGGCGGGTTGCCGGGCAGGCCGAGCCACTGGGCGGTCCGGGCGGCGGCCGGTACGTAGAAGTCGCTGGTGGTGGTGACGCCGGCGATCTCCTCGCGGCGGAAGCGTTCCTGTACGGCGGCGCGCAGGGCGGCGTCGGAGTTGGTGCCGCAGCGCAGCACCTCGGCGCCGGTGTCCGCGAGTCCGCGGTAGCGGTCGGGGTCGCCGGTCAGCAGGACGGGTACGGTGCCCAGTTCGCGGGCCCGCTCCAGCGCCAGCATGCCGGTGCCGGTGGTGTTGGACTCCACGAACAGCAGGTGCCTGCGGATCCCGGCGGGCGCGTCGTAGGCGAGGGTGGACCAGGTGCGGGCGGTCCCGTCGGGGCCGAGGGGGGCCGGTGCGGTGGCGGTGGGCATCTCGCGCAGCCGGTTTTCGTCCCAGTGCTCGTCGTTGTAGACGGTGTCGGCGTAGCGGTCGCCGCGGTCGGGCAGGATGCCGACGATCCGGGTGCCGGGTTCGGCGCGCTCGGCGAGGCCGGTGAGGACCCGGTAGACGGAACCCGAGGTGTTGCCGCCGAAGATCTGCTGTTCGCGGGCGAGGTCCCAGGTGGCGGCGAAGGCCTCGTGGTCGTTGAGCCAGTGCACCTCGTCGACGAGGGTGCGGTCCAGGTTCTTGGGCAGCAGGCTGTTGCCCAGTCCGCTCTGCAGGCGCTGCGGTACGTCGGGCTGGCCGAAGAGGGTGCTGCCCACGCAGTCGACGCCGACGACGTGCAGGGCGGGCAGCGTGGCGCGCAGGGCGCGGGCGGTGCCGCAGAGGGAGCCGCCGCTGCCGACGGCGCCGACGAGGGTGTCGAACCGGCCGAGGTCCGCGATGAGTTCCCCGGCGAGGGTGCGGTAGGCGCCGGGGTTGTCGGGGTTGGTGTACTGCTGCGGCCAGAAGGCGCCGGGCAGTTGGTCGAGCAGCTCCGCGAGCCGCTCCAGTCGGGCGCTCTGCCAGCCGTGGCTGGTCATGGCCTCGACGATGTGCACCCGGCAGCCCAGGGCGCGGAGTTTGGCGAGGGTGACAGGGTCGATGCGCGGGTCGGTGACGATGTGGACCTCGTGGCCCAGGGAACGGCCGACGAGGGCGACGCCGAGGGCCATGGTGCCCGAGGAGCTCTCGATGACGGGGTCGCCCGGTTTCAGGGTGCCCAGCCGCCGGGCCTCCAGCAGGATGTTGCGGGCGACGCGGTCCTTCATCGCGAAGAGGTTCTGCAGTTCCAGCTTGGCGTAGACCTCCACGCCGCGGGCCTCGCCCAGGCGGAGCCGGACCAGAGGGGTCGCCCCGATCGCGTCCGTCACGGTGTCGAACAGCATGCTCAGATCTCCAGCTCGGTGGGGTGGGCGGGCAGGGCCGTCGGGCTCCAGCTGTCGCCGCCGCCCAGGGAGCGGTGTACGGACACCTCTCCGCCGAGGGCGGCGCAGCCGGCCCGTATGTGCTCGGTCTTGCCGGTGAGGGCCGGGTCGCCCGCCTCCAGGAGGACGCCGAGCATGGTGCCGCTGTGGGCGAGCACCAGTCCCAGGCCGTCGACCTCGCGGCACAGGGCGTGCAGGTGCGCGAACCCGGCGCGCCGGCGGCGGCGGGCGTTCATCTCGGCGCTGCGGGTGGCGACGGCGCCGACCTCCTGGAGGTCCGCGCGGGCCACGGCGGCGGTCAGCCGGTCCAGCAGGAGCGCGTACTCCTCGCGGTCCGCGGAGCCGATGGCCCGGGCGACCCGGTTGTGCGCGACGGTGTCCACCTGCCCGCCCTCGTCGTGGGCGACGACGGTGAGCGGGGGGAGCACGCCGAGGCGGCGGCCGAGGCGCACCTCACGGTGGTGGAAGGCGACGATCTCGTCGTACATGACCCCGTCGGCCGGTTCGATGCCGCGCAGGAAGTCCTCCGTCTCGGCCGGGGTGAAGGCGCGGCCGTGGGCCGCGCCGACGGCCCGTACGGTGGCGACGAGGTCGGCGGAGGAACTGGCGAGGCCCTTGCCCTCGGGCAGGTCTCCGGCCACCTCCAGCAGGCCGCCGTCCGTGCTGCCGAGGGCGGCCAGGACGGCTTCGGCGACCCGGCGGGACTTGGCCTTGTGCGCCGGCCGCACCTGGACGCCGGGCCGGCCGGGCACGGGGTGGAACACGGCGGTGGCCCAGCGTGCCAGCGGGAAGGTGACCAGGAAGTCGCCCTGCGGGTGGGGCAGGGCGCCCTGGAGCAGTTCGCCGAAGGTGCCGAAGGCGCTGCCGGTTCCGGCGGGGGCGGTGGAGACCGCCCCGGCGGTGTCAGTGCGCGTGTCGTACGCGGGCGCGGGTGCCATCGCCGTCCTCCTGCTCGTCGGTCTCGGTGCCGGCGGTGGCGGTGCCGGCCGCTCCGTACAGGGCTAGGCCGCCCTCCTCGGCGCCCGCGCGGATCACGGCGGCGCGCCGTTCCCAGTCGGCGGCCAGCCGGTCGTACGTCTCCTGCTGCGTGCGCAGGACCGCGCGGACGGACTCGGGGCGGGCCGAACCGGCGGACACCATGCGTTCCAGACCCCGGTCGACGTCGAAGGCCTCGGCGAGGAGCCGGGCGGGGTCGGCGAGGGTGAAGCCGTGTCCGGCGGCCGCCTCGGCCAGCAGGGCGGGCTCGCCCGGGGCGGGAGCGGCGCCCGCCGTCGCGGCGAGCACGACGTACTTGCCGGCGACGACCTGGGCGGTGCGCCAGGGCACCCCCTCGGTGAGGCAGAGGGCGTTGGCGAGGCTGAAGCCGCCGAGGAACTCAGCTGCGCACACCTGGCGCATGCGGTCGGCGCGGAAGGTGAGCCGGCGCAGTACCTCGGTGAGGAGGCGGACGGTGCCGTGGGCCGAGTCGAAGGCGTTCAGCAGGTGGGTGCCGGCCTCCTTGGAGACCTCGACGAGGTTGCAGAAGGGGGTGTTGCGCTGACCCAGGAGCACGTCGAAGTGGAAGGCGGTCAGGTGGGCGGTGCGTCCGCGGATCCGCTCCAGGACGGGGTAGTTCTTCTTCTGCGGCATGGCGGAGGAGATGCCGGACAGTTCGTCGGGCAGTTCGATGAAGCCGTACTCACTGCCGCCCCACGTGAGCAGGTCGGTGGTGAATCGGCTCAGGGCGCTTCCCAGGAGGCTGAGCTCCGCGGTCAGTTCGGCGCTCCAGCGGCGCGAGGCGACCGCGGTCAGGGCGTGGGGCTGCGGCCGGGAGAAGCCGAGCAGCCGGGCCATCCGGTCGCGGTCCCAGGGCAGTTCCTGCCCGGCCATGGCGCCGGCGCCCAGCGGGGAGGCGTCGATGCCGTCGTAGGCGTTCAGCAGCCGGGCCTGGGTGTGCAGCAGGTGCTCGGAGAGCGCGGCGAGGTGGAAGCCGGGGGTGATGATCTGGGCGGCCTGGAAGTGGGTGTAGCCCGGCATGGGCAGGTCGCAGGTCTTCTCGGCCAACCGGTGCACGACGGAGCCGAGTTCGCGGAGCGCCGCGGCGAACCGGGTGAGCTGGTCGCGTCCGTACATCACCTGGGCGCAGGCCTGGAGGTCGTTGCGGCTGCGGTCGGCGTGCCAGGCGACGACCGGACGGGGCAGGCCCGCCTCGACGTGCCGTTCGAGGGCGAAGGCGATGTCCGACATGTTGGCGCCGGGCAGCGCGCTGAGGGTGTCGGGGCCGACGGAGTCGAGCAGGGCGGCGATCCGGCGGGCCTCCTCGGCGGTGATCAGGTCCATGCGGACGTACTCGGCGGCCAGGGTCTTCTCGATGGCGACGTAGTGGCGCAGCAGGTGGCGGGACTCGAACGCGAACTGCGGGGCGAGCACTTCGTCGTGGAGGAGTTCCGCGGGGCCGCCGCGGATGCGGCCGCTCAGTTCGGGGGCGGCGGGCCCCGGGGTATCGCTCGTCACGTGGTGTTTCCGTTCCTGTTCTGGTGCGGGGCGCAGGGCGCGAGGCGCGTCGGTGCATGCCTCGTCGGCGCGCGGCGCGCGAGGGCGTGGCACGGTCTGGGGCGGGGCGGGTGGAGCCGGTGACCCTACGGGCCCCGGTTCAGCGGTGGTCGGCCGCGGCGAGGGCGGTGCTCAGCAGGACTGCGGCCCGCCTGCTGTGGGGCGGCCGCATCAGCCCGTAGTGGTCGGTGGCGATGTCGTGGCGGGTGAAGCCGGCCACGGCCTTCCCCGCCCACCGGTCAGCGGCGTGCTCGCGGGCCCCGGTGCCGGTCTGGAGGAACAGGACCGGGCAAGGGGCGGCCGGCGGCTCGTACGCGGCAGCGGCGCGGATCCCCGTACGGAACACCGTGTAGTGCCGGGCGAGGTCCCGCGGGTCCAGTCCGGGGGCGAAACCCTCGCGTTCCACGTGTTCGGCGAGGACGGCGAGCCGGGCCGTGGTGCCGGTGACGCTCCGCAGCGCGCCGCGCAGGGCCGACACGCCCTCGTCGGACGGGTCGAAGCCGGCGGAGCGGGCCAGGTCCTCGTGGAACCACTCCAGCAGGTCGTTCTCGTCCGCGGGTACGTGGGCGGGCTCCGGGTAGCCGGTGTCCAGCAGGGCGAGGGTCGCCACCTCCTGTCCGGCGGCCCGCAGCCGGAGGGCCATTTCGTAGGCGAGGAGCCCGCCGAAGGACCAGCCGGCCAGGTGGTAGGGGCCCTCGGGCCGGATCCGGCGCAGGGCTTCCACGTGGGCCGCGGCCAGCTCCTCGACGGTGGCCCCGGACACCGGGCCGGGGGCGGTCAGCCCGGGCGCCGTCAGGCCGAACACCGGCCGGTCGGCGTCCAGTTCGGCGGCCAGGTCCCGGTAGCAGAAGACGTTGCCGCCGATCGGGTGCACGAGGAAGAGCGGGTCGAGCGTGCCCCCGGGCCGGATGCGGACCACCGGGTCGGGTGCCGCCCCGGTGTGGCGGCCGCGCAGCAGGGCGGCCTGCCGGGCGACGGTCGGGTGTTCGATGACGGTCGAGACGCCGAGGCGTTCACCGAAGGCCTGGTTGATCCGGCCGATCAGGCGCAGGGCGTCGATGGAGTGCCCGCCGGACGCGAAGAAGTCGTCGTGGACGCCGACCGGGCCGGCGGCCAGGAGCCGCTCCCAGATCTCGGCGAGGCGTGATTCGAGTGCGTCGCGGGGCGGGGTCGGCTCCACGCCGCCGCGCAGGTCGGCGGGGTCCGGGTCGGGCAGGGCGGCCCGGTCCAGTTTGCCGTTGGCGGTCAGCGGGAGGGTCTCCAGGCTCACCCAGGCGGACGGGACCATGTACTCGGGGAGCCGTTCGCGGGCGTGGGCGGCCAGTTCACCGGGGTCGGGTGCGGCGCCGGTGCCCGGGCCGGCCGATTCGGGGACGAAGTAGCCGACGAGGCGTTCGCCGCGGGGCAGGACGGCGCAGTCGCGGACGCCGGGGTGTTCGGCGAGGACCGCTTCGATCTCCCCCGGCTCGACGCGGAAGCCGCGGATCTTGAGCTGGTGATCGGTGCGGCCCGCGTACTCCAGGGCGCCGTCGGGGCGGTGCCGGGCCAGGTCGCCGGTCCGGTAGAGGCGGCGGGTGACGCCGTCGGGGCCGGTGTGCTCGACGAAGCGCTCGGCCGTCAGTTCCGGTCGCCCGTGGTAGCCGTCGGCGAGGCCGACGCCTTCGAGGAAGAGTTCTCCGGTGACGCCGAGGGGGACTTCGGCGAGGCGCCGGTCGAGGACGTGCGTGCGCATGTTGGCGATGGGCCGGCCGATGGGCACGGTATCGCCGCCGTCGGGCCGGCACTGCCAGTACGTGACGTCGACGGCCGCCTCGGTGGGCCCGTAGAGGTTGTGCAGTTCCACGCCGGGCAGCCGCTCGAAGAACCTGCGCTGTACCTCGTACGGGAGGGCCTCGCCGCTGCACACCACCCGGGTGAGGCCGGCCGCCCTGGTGACGGCCTCGGGTTCGTCGAGGAAGACGCTGAGCATCGACGGGACGAAGTGCACCGTGCTGACGCCCTCGTCGCGGATCAGGGCGGCGAGGTAGCCGGGGTCGCGCTGGCCGCCGGGGCGGGCGAGGACCAGGGTGGCGCCGGTGAGCAACGGCCAGAAGAGCTCCCACACGGAGACGTCGAAGGTGTACGGCGTCTTGTGGAGCACCCGCTCCCCCGGTGTCAGGCCGTACTCGTCCTGCATCCACAGCAGCCGGTTGGCGATGGCGCGGTGGGAGACCACGACGCCCTTGGGCTTGCCGGTGGATCCCGAGGTGAAGATCATGTACGCCGGGTCGGCGGGCCCGGGGCCCGTGCCGGGGCCGGAGGCGTCCACAGCGCCGGTCGCGACAGCCGTCGGAGCGGCCGTCGGGGCGTCCTGCGGCCGGACGACGGTGACCCCGGAACCCACCAGCCGGTCCGCCCACACACCCTCGGTGACCACCAGGCCGATGCCCGACTCGGCGAGCAGCGAGCGCACACGGGGCGCCGGGTGTTCCGGGTCGAGCGGGACGTAGGCGGCGCCGGACTTCAGGACGGCGAGCAGGACGACGGGCAGGGCGAGGGAGCGTTCCATCAGCAGGCCGACGAAGGTGCCGGGGCCGGCGCCCCGTTCGCGCAGGACCGTGCACAGCCGGTCGGCCTCGGTGTCGAGGGCGCGGTAGGTCAGTTCCGCGCCCTCGAAGCGGACGGCGGGGGCGTCGGGCGTCCGCTCGAGCTGCTCGTCGATCAGCCGGGTCAGGACGTGCGGCCGCGGGTAGGGGACGGCGGTCCGGTTCCACTCGGCGTGGCGGCGGTGCTCGGCCTCCGGGAGGAGGTCGGTGGCCGTGCAGTCGCGGTCCGGGGCCTCGGACAGATCGCGCAGGGCGGCCCGGTAGGAGGAGTGCGCGTGCTCCATCTGTTCCTCGGAGAACTGGGCGGCATCGAAGCGCAGGCCGAGTTCGAGCAGGGAGCCGTCGGGGCTGCGGGAGAACTCGGCGCCGAAGGCGAAGTCCGTGCCGGCCTCCCCGGTCTCCTCCAGCACGGTGAAGGTCCCACCACTGGGCCCGTCCTGCTCCACGTGGAAGTGGGTGTAGTTGAAGAAGGTCTCGAACAGCGGGCCGCCCCCGGACAGGCGCTGGATCTCGGCGAGCGGGAAGCGCCGGTACGCGTGCAGTTCGGCCTCCAGCTCGGCGACGTGCGCGACGAGGCCGCGCCAGTTCATCCCGGTGACCTCGACGCTCAGCGGCAGGGTGTTCAGGAAGGCACCGACGACCTTGTCCCCGTCGGCCTCCTCGGCCCGCCCGTTGTGGACCACTCCGGTGGTGACCGCGTCGCCGCCGCCCAGCAGGGCCATGACCCGCAGGTGGGCGGCGAGCAGGACCGTGCGCAGCGGTACGCCGCACTCGTCGGCCAGGGTGGTCAGCCGGGCGTGCAACCCCTGCGGGAGCGGCGCGAGGTACCAGGACATGCGGGCGGGTCCGCCGGTCGCCGCCGGGCGCGCCAGCCGGGTCGCGGGGGCGTCGGCGGCCTTGCCGGTCCAGAACGCGCGCTGCCCGGGGTCGGCCAGGGCGGCCCGTTCGAGGGCGACGAAGGTGGCGAACCGGGAGCGGGGCCCCGCGTCCGGGGAGGGGCCGTCCCCGGGGGTGCGGGCGGCGAGCACCTCGGTGTAGCAGGTGGCCAGTTCGGTCAGGAGCGAGCGTTCGCTCCAGCCGTCGAGGACGGCGTGGTGCTCGGCGACGAACAGGCGGAGCCGGGTGTCCGAGAGCCGCTGCACGTGGAAGCGGATGAGCGGGGGACGCTCCCAGGCGAACGGCCGGTCGCGCTCGGCGGCGTAGCGGGCGGCGACGGCGGTGTCCTGCGCCTCGGGGTCGAGGCCGTACAGGTCCTCGAAGGTGATCTCCGGGCGGGCGCCGCGGTGCACGAGCTGGAGGGGTTCGGTGAATCCGTGCGGGTCGAAGGAGGTGCGCAGCATCTCGTGCCGGGCGGCGAGGACGTCGATGGTGGTCCGCCAGGCGGCTTCGGTGAAGGGCGCCTCGACCAGGTAGGAGGCCACGTTGTGGTAGACGCGCCCGCCGGCCGACGGCAGGTCGCTGTGGTAGAGCATGCCGGCCTGGAGCCGGGTCATCGGGTAGGCGTCCTCCAGCCCCTCGGGCAGGGCGGCGCGGTCCTCGGCGGTGAGCAGCGCGAACGGCTCGTACGGGGCTCCGCCGCCGGGCGCCTGTGCCCGCCGGGTCACGGCGGGGGCGAGTGCGCGGGCCGACGGGAGGCGCATGAGGTCGGCGACGGTGAGGTCGAGACCGCGTTCGCGGATCCTGGCGAGCACCTGGAGGGAGCGGATGGAGTCCCCGCCGAGGGCGAACCAGTTGTCGAGGGCGCCCACCCGTTCGCGCCCGAGGACCTGCGCGAAGACCTCGGTGATCGCGGTCTCGACCGGCCCGCGGGGTGCTTCGTAGGCAGCCGTGGGGGTCCGGGCGGCCGAGCCGGGGGCGGGCAGGCGGCGGCGGTCGGTCTTGCCGTTGGCGGTCAGCGGGAAGGCGGGCAGGGTGACGAACGCGCCGGGGATCATGTAGCCGGGCAGGCGCTGTTCGAGGTGGGCGCGCAGCTCCTCCACGGTGGGACCGGCGCCGTTCTCGGCCCCGGTCACGGCGAGGTAGCCGACGAGTACGTCGGTCCCCGCGGGATCCGGTGCGACGAGTGCGACCGCGGCGTCGACGAGGGGATGGGCGGCCAGGGCCGCCTCGACCTCGCCGAGTTCTATCCGGAAGCCGCGCAGTTTGACCTGGTGGTCGATGCGGCCGAGGTACTCCAGGTCCCCGTCGGCCAGGGCGCGCGCCAGGTCGCCGGTGCGGTACAGCCGCTCGCCGGCCGAGAGTCCGGTGGGGGCGTCGGCGACGCGGCCGGCGGAGCCGTCGGCGGGCACGGCGGGGAAGCGCTCGGCGGTGAGTTCGGGCCGGCGCAGGTAGCCGCGGGCCAGGCCCGCGCCGGCGACGTACAGCTCCCCGACGGCTCCGCGCGGGACGGTCCGGCCGCGGGCGTCGAGCAGGTGCAGGCGCAGGTCGGGGATGGGCACGCCGATGACGCTGCCGCGGCCCTCCTCGGCGTCGCGGGCGGTCAGCGGCCGGTAGGTGACGTGCACGGTGGTCTCGGTGATGCCGTACATGTTGACCAGGCGGGGTGCGGTGTCGCCGTGCCGGGCGAACCAGCCGGCGAGGGCCGCGACGTCGAGGGCCTCCCCTCCGAAGACGACGTGGCGCAGGCTCAGTCCGGACCCGGACCCGGACCCGGACCCGGTCGCAGCGGCGGCGCGGTGGTGTTCCTCGTCGGCGCGGGCCAACTGGTAGAAGGCGGAAGGGGTCTGGTTGAGCACGGTGACGCGTTCCGCGCGCAGCAGCCGGTGGAACTCCTCGGGCGAGCGGCTCGTCCCGTACGGGACCACGACGAGGCGGCCGCCGTGGGCGAGGGCTCCCCAGAGTTCCCACACGGAGAAGTCGAAGGCGATGGAGTGGAAGAGGGTCCACACGTCCTCGGGACCGAAGCCGAACCAGTGATCGGTGGCGGAGAACAGGCGGGTGACGTTGGAGTGGGGTACGAGGGTGCCCTTGGGCAGGCCGGTGGAGCCGGAGGTGTAGATGACGTAGGCCAGATGGTCCGGGGTCACGCCGGTCTGCGGGGCGGTGTCCGGTTGGGCGGCCAGGAGCGGGGCGTCGGCGAGCAGGTCGACGGTGTGCAGGGCGGCGGCGGGGGCGTGCGGGTCGGCGGGGACGGAGCCGGGGGCGTCCCACAGACCCCGGGTGGCGGTGGTGGCGACGACGTGCGCGAGGCGGGCGTCGCCGATGATGTGGCGCAGCCGCTCGGGCGGGTTGTCGGGGTCCAGCGGCAGGTAGGCGCCGCCGGCCTTGAGGATGCCGAGCAGACCGACGACGAGGTCGGCGGAGCGGGGCAGGCACAGTCCGACGAGGGTGTCGGGGCCCACGCCCAGGGCGCGCAGCCGGTGGGCGAGCCGGTTGGCCCGGGCATCGAGCTCGCGGTAGGTGAGGGACGTGCCCTCGTGGACGAGGGCGACGGCCTCGGGGGTGCGGGCGGCGTGGGCCGCGAAGAGCTCGTGGACACAGCGGAGTTCGCCCGGGGCGTGCGGGAGGGCGGCGTGAGGCTGTTGCGGAGCATCGCCGGTGAGCGGGGATCCGATGCCACCGCGCTCGTCGCCCGCCAGCATCGGCAGGGCATCGAGCGGCAGTTCGGGGTCGTCGGTGGCGGCATCGAGCAGGCGGGCGAAGTGCCGGCCGAACTGCTCGATCGTGGCGGCCTCGAACAGGTCGGCGCGGTACTCCAGCCGGCAGCTCGTCGTCCCGCCGGTGCGTACGACGTCGAAGGTGAGGTCGAACTTGGCGGTTCCGGCGGGCCCTTCGAGCAGCCGGGCCTTCGGTCCGGGCAGGCCGCCGGTCATGCCGTCCTCGTCGTGCAGGCCGAACATGACGTGGAACAGCGGCGCGTCCTCCCCGGTACGGCCCGGGGCGATCCGGTCGACGATCCGCTCGAAGGGAAGGTCCTGGTGGTCCTGGGCGTCGAGCACGGTGTTCCGTACGCGTTCCAGGTGGATCCGGAACGCGGGGTTGTCGGACAAGTCCGCGCGGATCACCATCGTGTTGACGAACAGGCCGACGGTGTCGTGGAACTCCTTGCGGTTGCGGCCCGCCACCGGGGTCCCCACGAGTACGTCGTCGGTGCCCGTGTACCGGCCCAGCACGATCTGGAAGGCCGCCAGCATCAGCATGTAGGGGGTGCTGTGCGTGTCGCGGCACAGGCGCTCCATCCGGGCGAGCACCGGGGCCGGTACGTCGAAGGAGTGCAGCTCCGCCGCGCCGCGGGCCGCTCCGGTACCGGGGCGGCCGTCCCGGGGCAGCGGCGCATTGGGTAGCTCGTCGCCCAACTGCCGCTCCCAGTACGCGAGCTGGCGCCGGGCGGCCTCGCCCCCGAGCCACTCCTCCTGCCATTCGGAGAAATCGGCGTACTGGTACTCCGGGCCCTCCTCGGCCGGTTCCGGCCGCGGACCGTCGGCGCACCGGGCGTACGCGGCGAGGAGCTCACGGGCGAGGATCCCGACGGACCAGCCGTCGGCAACGATGTGGTGCAGGCCGAGCGCGAGGACGGCGCCGTCGGGGGTGTGCAGCAGGGCCGCACGGAAGAGCGGTCCGGCCTCCAGGTCGAAGGGCCGGTGGTGTTCGGCGGCCGTCCACTCCTCGACGCCCCTGTCCCCGGCGGCGGTGGCGGTGGACCAGGCGAGCTCGGCCCCGGTGTCGATGTGCTGCCACAGCTCGCCGTCCCGCAGGACGAAGCGGGTGCGCAGCGCCTCGTGCCGGTCGATCAGTTCCTGCGCGCAGCTGCGGAGCGCGGTCTCGTCCACGGGCCCTTCCAGGCCGTAGAAGACCGGCATGTGGTACGTCGGTCGGCCCTCCTCCATCTGCTGGAGGAAGTACATGCGCTGCTGGGCTGCCGATGCGCGGAACGCGCTGAACGACGGCTCCGCAGGGCATTCGATCGGAACGTGACTGGCCAAGACAACTCCCTCGACGCCGCACCGGTGCCTGGTACGCGGCGCATGCTCCGCTTGATTGCCCCTTCAGCCTAGGAAAAGTGCGGATTGGGGTGAAGTCGCCTCTTTGCGGTCCCGGATTCACGTGACCGACATCGCCCGGACGGAGGCCTCGCGGCCTTGTCGAACTCGGTGGCGCCGAACCGTGCCGCAGGCCTGTTCAAGCCGTTTACCTGCTGGTAACTTGCAGCGCTGTTACCACCGGTAACGCACGACGACTGTCCCGGTGATCCACGAGACGAATCCGAGGGAACCATGCACCGCATCGCCATGGGGAAGCTGGCAGCGGCAGTTGCCACCGCTCTGGCCGTCACCGCCGCTCCGGCGGCCGCGGCCGCTCCGTCCGCCTCGTCGACGGTCGCGGCGGGCGACTCGTTCTACGCGTACGACGGCAGCACCCCCTTGTCCTCGTACGCACCGGGCGCCGTCCTCAAGACCCGGACGCTGCAGTACCACGTCCTCGGCATCCCGACGCCGGTCACCGCGATCCAGCTGCTGTTCCGCACCGTCGACGCGCAGGGCCGCCCGTCCGCCGGGGTCACGTCGATCGTGCGCAGCCCCAACGGAGACGGCAGCAAGGCCGTCTCGTACCAGTCGTTCTACGACTCCCTCAACCCCGCGGACTCCCCCTCCCGGGCCATCGCGGGCGACGTCTCGCTCGGCGGCCTGATCGCGAACGGCGAGTCCCTCCTCCTGGTGCCGCTCCTGCTCTCGGGCTACAACGTGATCATCCCGGACAGCGAGGGCCAGAACGCCGACTTCGCGGCCGGCCCGGAGTACGGAACGAACACGCTGGACTCGATCCGAGCCGCGAGCCAGTCCCCGCAGACCGGCCTGAACTCCAACACCCGCATCGGCCTGGCCGGTTACTCGGGCGGAGCCATCGCCACCCACTGGGCGGCCGCACTCGCCCCGGGGTACGCGCCGGACGTCGACAGGAGGCTGGTCGGATACGCGGAAGGCGGTCTGCTCGTCGATCCGGCGCACAACCTCAAGTACGTCAGCGGCAGTTCCATCTGGGCCGGCGTCGCACCCATGGCCGTCATCGGGGCCGCGCGTTCCTACGACATCGACTTCGCGCCCTACCTCAACGACTACGGTCGACGGGTCTTCAAGCAGCTCGAACGCGGGTCGATCGTCAACGCGCTGGGCCAGTACCCGGGACTGACCTGGAAGAAGATGGTCAAGCCTGAGTACGCGAACCCGAATTCGGTTCCCCCCTTCGTCGAGGCGGTCAACAAGCTCAACCTCGGCTCGGCCCCCACCCCCAGCACTCCCGGGTTCATCGTCCAGGGCGACGGAGGCGTCCTGGAGGGCACCCTCAGCAACCTCCCGGGCATCGGCACGGGTGACGGGGTCATGGTCGCCGGAGACGTGCGCGCGCTGGTCCGGCAGTACTGCGACAAGGGCAACACCGCGATCAAGTACCAGCAGCACGAGCTGCTCAGCCATGTCGGCGCCGCCGTTCCGTGGGCACCCGCCGCCCTCGGCTGGCTGGGCGACAGGTTCGCGGGCAAGACGCCCCCGTCCGACTGCGGCCGGATCCCTGCGGGCAACTCGCTCGCACCGGAGGTCCCCACGGCAAGGCCCTGACACCGGAGGCCGCTGCGTAGGCTCGCCACCGGCGCTCACCCCACTGGCACGAAACCGGGAGAGCGCAGCAAGGCCCAGTCAACTGACCGGGCCTTGCCGGTCACCTGGGGTCAGCGGGTCCAGAGCGGGGTTCGCGGCGAGCCAGGCCCGGTACGAGGCCCTGGGGTACTCACGCCCTCGCCGCCGTCACCAGCCGTTCCTGGCAGAACGGCTGCCTGGACTCGGCCACCACCGCCAAGACCGGCGCGCACACCACCCGCGCCGACGACCTCGGCACCCGGATCACCTCCAGCATCGACGCGCTGGGCATCCGCCCCGGCCGGATCATCGAATCCGGCACCACCCTCGTCGGCCAGAACCTCAAGCGGCGTCGGAGGAACCGGTGCCGTGGGCCAGGCTGATCACGGTCCCGGCCGCGATCCCGGCGGCGGTGCGCCCCGACGGTCGGACGCCGCCCAGCACGGGGGTGATCATCGGCATGGTCGTTGCCGTGGTCGTCATGGGTGCCGGCGCCGCGCTGTGGTTCAAGCGCCGCAGCAGCAACACCGGCTGAGCAGGTAGAGCAAGGGGGCTGGGCGCGCCGCCGAGCGCGCCCGGCCCCTCTTACCGCTATGCGGCCACCGTCTCCTTCGCCGGTGCGTGCAGATGCCCGCCTCGGGCCAGGGCGGCGACCGCCGCGGCACACGCCGCGCCGACCGCGGCGAGCAGCGCCCACGGGGCGAAGGCGATCTCCGCGGACCGTGAGGCGTCCAGGACCGCGCCGGTGGCGAGATTCCCCAGGGTGATGCCGATCCCGCACACGGTGTTGTAGAGGCCGTAGTGCGTGGCCACCCACCGGTCGCGGGCCAGCACGACGATGGTGTCCATCTCGAACGGGTACAGCACCGCCGTCGCCAGAGCCAGGCCCGCCGCGCAGGCCAGCAGGGGCAGCACCGCGAGAACCTGGGCCGCCCGACCCGCCGCGGGCGACCAGGAGGAGCTCCATAGCGGTGGCAGGAACGCCGCCCCCATCAGGAACAGGCCCGCCATCAGGCATTGCGGCGACGACCAGGTGCGTTTGCACCAGGCCGTGATGCGCAGCTGTCCCAGCAGAGCGACCAGCCCGGACACGACGAACAGCGCGCTCGTGGCGATCGTGGCGGCCGGGCCCTGTCCTGTCAGGCGCCGTGTCTCCAGGGGGAGGGCGAGGTAGATCTGGAAGGACAGGACGTAGGAGCCGGTCATCGCGGCCGCGAACAGCCAGAAGGGCCTGTTGCCGAGCACCGCTGCCGCCTGCGTGCGCAGCGATACGGGTTCGCCCGCAGGCCCACCGCTGCGCTGGGGCAGACGGCGGGTCTGCAGAATGGTCAGGCCGGCGAACAGGGCGGCCGCCACCAGGCACGTCGCGGGAAACGACACGGTGAGCAGAGCCATCCCGAGCAGCGGACCGAGCAGGATGCCGGACTGGTAGAAGACGTTGAACAGCGCGAACGCCTCCACCCGCCGCTCACCGGCTTCCGCCGCAAGGTAGGCCCGCACCGCGGGGTTGAACAGCGCGCCGGCCAGCCCCGTGGCCGCGGAGGCGGCGATCAGAGTGGCCAGCGAGTCCGCGAAGGCCAGGGCGGTGAATCCGGCCGTGCGCAGCGCGCAACCGGCGACGATCAGCGGTTTGTAGCCCAGCCGGTCGGCGAAGGCGCCACCGATGAGGAACATGCCCTGCTGGGAGAGGTTGCGGACGCCGAGGACCAGTCCGACCGCCCAGGCCGACAGGGCGAGGGAGCTGGAGAGGTGGGCTGCGAGGTAGGGCATCAGCATGTAGAAGCCGAGGTTGATGGTGAGCTGGTTGATCAGGAGCAGCTGCACCGCGGTGTCGAAGGAGCGGGCCTGGCGCCACAGACCGGTCATCGGCCGACACCGGTACCGGGCGCGGCGGCCGGGGCGGCATCGCGATCCAGCGGGTCGAGGACGCGCGGGCAGCGCGTCCAGGAGGTGACTTCCCGCTCGCCGGGATCCTCCAGCAGGTCCGGCTCCTCGGCCGGCCGGATGCCCAGGAGGTTGTTGGCTGCGCAGTGGTCGTCGTTGAAGACGGTGTCGAAGTAGCGGTGCGGGCCGTCGGGAAACACCGCGACGATCCGGGTCCCCTTCGGGCTCGTGCGGGCGAGCCAGCCCGCGACCAGGGCGACGGCGCCGACGCTCCAGCCGCCGGTGGCGTAGTGGCGGGAGGCGAGGGCGCGGGCCGCCCAGACGGCCTCGCCCGGGGCGACCCAGTGGACTTCACTGAACGCCGGGTAGTCGACGTTGCCGGGGTGGATGGAGGAACCCAGGCCGCGCATGAGCCGGGGGCGGGCGGGCTGGCCGAAGATGGTGGAGCCGATCGTGTCGACGCCGACGAGCCGCAGTCCCGGCATGCGCGGCCGCAGGGCACGTGCGATGCCGGCCGAATGGCCGCCGGTGCCGACCGCGCAGACCAGGATGTCGATGGGGTCGAGCCGCTCTGCCAGTTCGGCGGCGAGAGGGGCGTACGCCTCGATGTTGTCGGGGTTGTTGTACTGGTCAGGGCACCAGGCGGCCGGGTTCTCCGCGAGGAGTTCGGCGACCTTGTCGAGGCGAGCCTGCTGCCAGCCGCCCGTGGGGTGCGGCTCGGGAACGAGATGGACGTGCGCGCCGTGCGCGGCGAGCAGCTTGTCCATGATCGGTTCCATGCCCGGATCGGTCACCACGTGGACGGGGTGGCCGTAGACGACGCCGGCGAGGGCGAGACCGAGGCCGAGCGTGCCGGAGGTCGACTCCACGATCGGGGCGCCGGGGAGCAGTGCGCCGCGTTCGCGGGCCCTGGCGACCATGTGCAGGGCGGCGCGGTCCTTGATTCCGCCCGGGTTGAAGCCTTCGAGCTTGGCCCAGAAGCCCTGCGGGGCACGGGCGAAGGGCTCGTCGACGAACAGCATCGGCGTCGAGCCCACCGCGGAGAGCAGACCCGGGTCATGGGCAGGCAGGGGTGAGGCGAGGTGATTCATGAAGAGGGCTTCCTGTGTGCAGGCGCACCTGTCCGCCCCGCGCCCATGGTGGGCAGGCGGGTACCGGACAGCGCCGTGGAATGTGCGGATGACGGGAGCCCGTCCTTCCAGCCCTTGTCAGGACGAGGACAGGGCGGGCCCGGTCATCTGCGGTCCACGCACGACAGGCTCCTCGGATCCGGCCGGGCGTGCCCGGCAGTCGCGGCCCGCGGCGCGGGAAGTCCCGCTTCCCGCGCCCCCCAGTGCGTCGATCCTGACTCCGCGTCCGCGACGCGGTCCCCGCCGCCGTCGGGCTTGTTCGCCGTGTGCTCCTCGACGGACCGGCTTCCTCCGTGGCAGCCGCCGTCCATCGGGTCCGCCGCGCGAGCCTGGTCGGAAAGGTCACGTCCAGGAGCCGCCGGAACCGCGGAGGAGGTCGTCGGCGCGGTGGATGTCAGCCGGTGATGCCCTGCCGAATCACACACGCCGAGCAGCAAGATCAGCATGGCGCCGAGAAGGAGACCAACGAGCCACTGCTCGCCCCTCACGCTCCGCCAGGACCACCCTCGATACCGCATCGCAACCGAGACGCTACCCTTGGTGACTTTGAGGTGCGACCAGCGACCCACGAACGAGTGACGCGCCCCGACCTCTACAAGAGGGCCAGCGCAGCACACCTTGCAATGAACTGAAAACGGGCTGAACGTCTTCCCGCCTGCGCCGATAAGAAACAGGTAAGTTTTGCGCGAATGTTCGAGGGGCGGTCGGGCAGATGAGTGCTCGGAGGTTGATAAATATGGTTCCCCTGCTTCTCGTTCTTCTGCTGGTTCTGATTCTCGCTGGTGCGGGATTCGCGATCAAAATCCTTTGGTGG